>JALFCJ010000219.1 GCA_022771185.1 Spirochaetales bacterium
ATAAGAAGCACCTCCTTTATAATATTATTAATAGTATAGCATACTGAACAGTGGAAAGCTCTATCAAGTTAGTTGTTAAGATGTAAACAGATTATGAGCACCACCTATCAGAGGTGGACAAGTGCAAGACCGCCTAAAATAATGTATTGATCCCACTTACCCCCGATTTCTATACTCCCCAACGATATTGAACACTGTGTTACGTTTTTCCTGAACTGTATAACGTTATTCATAAACCCGATAACGTTATTCAAATACTGTATACGCCTCATTAGGCTTTGAGGTATAATTCTTTGGAAGTTCACAGACTAATAAGAATTTTTGCTCTAGAATAAGTGCTGACTTTTTTTGATGACAAATGTATATATATAATATATATATAATTATTGTACGCAAAATCTTTTTAAGGCAAATGAAGAGACGTATATAAAGTATATTTCTCAAGCTCTAGTAAATAATACAGAAAAAGCAAAGGAGATTGGTGAATGAAGAAATGTGTTATCTTGTTTGTGGCAATGATGGTTTCTGTCGGTCTTCTGTTTTCTCAGGGAGTCTATGAAAAAGACTATGACGAGTTTTGGAAGATACTCGATGATTATTATCCGGGGACAGTCTTGGCAGAGAAGGATGGACTGGATCTGAAGGCACTTGAAGAAGGAGGAAGAGAGCAGGTCAAGAATGCAAAGAGCGTCGAGGAATTTGCCTTGATTCTTCGTAACATTGCAAACAAGTTTACCTATATCGACTACATCGACATAGCTCTTGGTTCAAATGGAGGAGAGAACATCGGCTTGTCACAAAATGCCCCAAGCCATCAATACATTCCTTCCCTCAAGACTGTGGTTTTCTCCGTGAAGTCACTTCTCTTTGGTGAAGAATATCTCTCGGAGGCTATCAATAGCATAGAGGAAGTGGAACATATAGTCTTCGACCTCACATCCTGCAATATCATTACAAACAACCTCGATCCAATTCTTTCTCCTTTTGGAGGCAGCTGGACTTATACATATAAGGGATACGCTAAGAGCGAAGAGATTGCAGCGTCATATCCTGATATTGTAGTCAGCAAGACAGACAAGTCTTCAAAGGTGTATGGATATGGATTGGAGACTACTTTCCAAAGAACTGTGGAATATGAATATGGGGAAGGAACGATAGAGGGCAATGCAAAGGATGCAAAGCGCTGGATACTTGTCGGAAACCTGACTGGGTTCGGTGCAGATTACCTTGCGTCCTTTGCAAAGGAAACAGGTTGGGCTACTGTAGTCGGAACACGCTCTCCAGGAAATGGAACAGGTCTTCCTTTCTGTAGCTTCACGCTTCCCAATACAAATATTGTCGTTTCCTTCAATCCAATTGTGCTGGACGACGGGAAAGGGGATTTGAAGACAAAAACGGGAAATATGCCTGACGTGCTGGCAAAAGGGGGCAAATCTGCTTTATCAATATGTATCGAAATGATTGAAAAAAACGAGACAATATTTGTACACGGGTAGTTCTTACATGGGTGGAAGCGAGGATACTTGCCCATTCTTATGCTGGTCTTTATGTTACCCCTATGATGGCAATTGTGGGTATTATTGTTTCTGTGAATGTAAGGGATTTGCAATAGATTGTACTTGTGCTGTTCAAAATGGAGATACCCCACGCGGATGTGGCATTTGGGACGATGAGGTAGGAATCTAAAAATCTTGATGAAGCAAAAACAATAGATTCCTATCAATACAAAGTTTAGGTTTTGTGAATGTTGTGAATGGTAGAGTATTATTATGATAGAATAATGATAGATTTTTCACTGAAACTCTATGGAAATGGTAGAAAATCTAGTGTAAAAGAGGAAAATAAAACAACTCAAAACACTGTGTGTAGTAGGTGATAAGAATCTTGTATAGATGAAATTGAACTTCTGGCAAAGAGCAGGAACATAAAGACGTCCTACAGCTCTTTCCTTACGCTGTCAAACACCACCAAGGTCCTCCTTATAACCATAGGGACTGAGGAGTCGGCGAACATCGTTTACGGGGATTCATTCGCCATGAGACGGAAGGGTGAGACAATCTCCGCATCCTCCTACTGTGGGGACCGTGCTTATGTGGATTCCTTGACAGGGCTCATAGCCTCTGCTCTACTATCCGTCAATATTTGAGCGTATATGTAAAAGAGAGGCATTTGTCTATTGAAGATAGAAAGGAAACGCTATAGGAGTCCATCAAGGAAATCAAAGACAGTGACCCAATATGCGTTGGCGACAGCATCTGGGGAGTTGAATATTTCATGATGTGCATAGGGGCACATCACTACATTCACATTCTCTGCTTTGGAGGCAAATTCC
>JALFCJ010000013.1 GCA_022771185.1 Spirochaetales bacterium
CTTGATGGAACATTCATCGGTCACGAGTTTAAGTTCTTCCTCAATGGAAACAACTGGGCTGTGGATGCAATGATTGATGCAAAACTTATGGCTTATGCAAACCTTGATAAGGTTCAGCTTTATGTTGGTGGTGGTATCGGATACTCAATTGGTTCACATACTCTCTATAGATATACACATACAAGTGACCATATGATCTTTGGTTTCGATACAGCTCCAGTACTCTCTGCAGTAGTCGGTCTTGATTGGAACATCAGTGAGAAGTTCTCTTTGACTCTTGAAGGCAACTACAGATACTTCTTCCAGAGTCAATCAAAGGCTCAGACATTCGCAGCTACTATCGGAATGGGATTTAAGTTCTGATAGATTGATTTCATGTCTATATGATGCTCCGGCTTTGTGTCGGAGCATTTTTTCAGCTAGAATCTAAGAAGTGAGGAATAAAATGGAAATATCAAAAGAGACCACAGATTACGTTCTTTCTTTCAGTGAAGATAGAGATTGGAAACAGTTTCATAATCCCAAGGATTTGGCCCTCTCCTTGTCTTTGGAGGCATCTGAACTATTGGAGCTTTTCCAGTGGCTGAGTAGCGACGAGGCTGTAAAGAAGAATAAAGAGAAAATGAGGGAAGAACTTGCTGACATAATTGTATATGCCATTGATTTTGCTGATGCTTTGGGCTTTGAAGATTTAGATGCTCTTATTATGGATAAGATGAAAAAGAACGAAGAAAAGTATCCCCTATCAAAGGCAAAAGGATCCAATAAAAAATATACAGAACTTTAGTTTTTTTCTATTTCCAATAGCTTTTTCTTTAGTTCAAGACCTAGGGAAAAGCCACCTAGGTTGTTTTTACCGACCACTCTATGGCAGGGGATGATTATAGGAATAGGGTTTTTGCCACAGGCATTGCCGATGGCTCTATAGGCTTTGTTTCCTATTCTTTCTCCTATCTCTCCATAACTTACTTTTTCTCCATAGTGAATATTTGTAAGCTCCCTCCATACTTTTTCTTGGAAGGGAGTTCCTTTTGGAGATAGGGGAAGATCGAATTCTTTTCTTTCTCCTCGTATATATTCCTCCACTTCTTCTTTTGCTTTTTCTAGAAGAGGGGAATAATCTGAGGTTTCAGAAAAAGAAAAGAGAAGGGAAGTGATACTTCCTCCCTCCTCTTCAATTGTTATAGGTCCAAGACTAGTCAAGAAGGATATCTTCAACTTCTTCTCCTTGGCTTATGATTTGCGTTGATCTTCACTTTTATTTTCTTTCTAATTAGGTAGCAGTGATGGATCTTCATATCTCTCTTAAAGTCATCTCCGATAGTTTTCTCAGTGATATCTTCAACTACATATTTCTCAGTGACTTCAGGGTCGAGTTTGAATTTTCTGTAGTTGTTTGAGAAGATCAAGGTTCCTCCTGGAGAGAGGTGCATTGCGGCAGCATCTATGAGTTTTACATGATCTCTCTGCACATCGAAGGAGCCACGTCTGTCTTTGCTGTTGGAGAATGTAGGAGGATCACAGAATATAAGATCGAACTTATCATAAGTGTCCCAAAGCCAATCCATGACATCAGACTTGTAGAGAAGGTTCCCAAAGACTGTAGAGTATCCATTGAGCTTTAAGTTCTCTTCCATCCACGCGAGATACGTAGAAGAAGCGTCTACAGATACAGTTGAGAGTGCACCGCCTTTGATGGCATTTAGTGTTGCAGTCCCTGTATAACAGAACAAGTTTAAGAATCTTTTATCCTTGGCCATCTCCTGAATCATCATTCTCACAGGTCTATGATCCAAGAATACTCCTGTATCAAGGTAATCTGTGAAATTGACAAGGAATCTGACGTCGTTTTCTCTAGCCACCATCATCTTATTATTGGAAGCAAGTCTATTATATTGGCCCTTTCCTTTTTGTCTTGAGCGCTCTTTGACATAGATAAAGTCTTCATCTATTCCAGTAGCCTTCTCTGTAGCCCTTACCAGTTCTCCAAGTCTTCTCTTTGCATCTTCAGGATCAATAGTGTCTGGAGCAGCGTACTCGCTGACTACAACCCATTTACCCATGTAGATATCGATGGAAGCAGAATACTCAGGCATGTCTGCATCATATATTCTGTAGCATTCTACGCCTTGCTCTTTCATTAAAGGAGTAATCTCCTTAAGGTTCTTCATAAGACGGTTATATGCCATCTCTGCTCCTGGAGTCAAAGGTTCAGCTTGTCTTAGTTTCTTCTTTTCCAGAGCTTTCTGCATCATTGCGTCCCTCTCTTCATCAGTGAAGATGTGGTAATGGGCGGCCTGACACATGATTCCACCATTAAACAGAGTGTTGGTTCTATCTGGTTTCATGTCTATGTTTGACAGTAGCTCGCTGTTTCCAGTAAGAATGGTAGCGTCCCAACCCTTGAATACATTCTGCAGGACTATACCTGTCTTTTCGTATAGGGAGTCGATGTCCCTGACTGTCATTCTTTCTCCATAAGGAGGATCTGTAACGATGCATCCCTTTGCAACAGGAGGTTTTTCAAGCTTAGTAAAATCCTGCACAGAGAAAGAAATAAAATCATAGACGCCAGCTTTAAGGGCTGCAGCCTTGCTGATCTCTACGGCAGTGCGGGAGATATCGGAGGCATAGATGGAGATGTCTCTCTCATCGATTGCCTTTCTTCTTCTCTCTTCAGCTTCTTCTACTACTCTGTCAAAAGCTTCTTTATCAAAGTTAGGAAGACTTTCAAATGGATAAGGTTTTTTCCTCAACAAACCCGGAGCTGTATCCGTTGCCATAAGGGCGGCTTCAACAGCGATTGTCCCTGAACCGCAGAATGGATCATAGAATGGGAGGGGATTGCCGTCGTTTACACTCTTTCTCCACTCACTTCTTCCTATGAGAGCTGCAGCAAGGTGCTCTTTTAAAAGTGCTTCTGTCTGCTCCCCTCTGTATCCACGCATTGAGAGGTTCTCTCCTGAGAAGTCTACATACCACTTTACTGTGTTTTCCTCGATGTGGACATGGACTGTAAAGTCCGGTTCATGGATTTCAATATATGGTCTTTCTCCGTTGAACTTTTGTCTTATTCTTTCTACGATGCCGTCTTTGACTTTCAAGGCGCCGTAGTGGCTGTTTGTTATGTAACGACAGTTCTGGGTTGTGCATGTGACTTTCAATGTCTTTGTAGGGTCGATGTATTCTTCCCAAGGAAGCATTGCTGTAGCTTCTTCCAGTTCTTTGTCTGAAATAATATCGTCGTCTACAAAAAGCCCCATAAGAAGACGGGAGCTGATTCTAGTTTCAAAACAGAATCTATACCCAGTTTCCAATGATCCTTCGAAATCTACTCCGCTTGGAGTGACTCTTACTCTTTCAGCTCCGGCTTTTCTAGCCTCTTCGGCAATCAAATCGCCTTGGTTTGCCGCACTTGTTGCAAAAAATATCACTTTTCCTCCGTAAAGAGCGTTTCCAAGTCGCTCTTCTCAAATTTATATTCAGTGCCGCAGTTGAAGCACTGTAAGACAAGGGGGGACTCTCCCTTGAGTATTTCTTTTTTTTCTCCCTCTGGGAGATTTTTCAAGTATCCTTCGAATCCTTTTTTTGAGCAAGGGCAAGAGAAGCCGATAGGAGAAGAATCTAGACTCATTACTCCGAAAGATGAAAACTCTTTTTCCATATATTCTTTCAGAGTGCCGCCTTCAGATAAGAAAGTACCGATATCAGTCATGGTAGATGCTTTTTGCTGAAGAGATTCAAGTACATCTTCTCCGCATCCAGGTAGAGCCTGCATAAAGATTCCACCTGCTCCCCATACTCTTCCCATTTTGTCAAAATGGACAGAGAGTGCAAATAATGAAGGAGTCTCCTGTGATTGCTTATAGTAAAGGGCCAGATCTTGTGCCAGGTGGCCATATTCCATCATTATCTGGCCTGAGAATGGAGTCTTGGATCCTTCCAGAATCTTTGTGACAGTCAAGAATCCGGGGCCATAGATTTCATTTGTATCAAGGCTTTTTAGCTCATGTTCAAGAGGAATAGGGTTACGTAAGAGATATCCTCTCACAGCTCCGCAGGCCCACGACTCTATGCTCATACCCTTGACAGGTCCACCGCACTCTATCTCGATTCTAATTCTATCGTTGCCTTTGACTTCAGATGAGAGTAGGGCTCCTGCAATATATCCTTCTCCAAGCATATATGTTTCAAGTAAGCCAGTTTTATGATTGGCCCTCATTTCATTGACCATTCTTGTTGCAGATACTGCGCTTACTCTTACTTCGCCGTCTGCAATAAGAAAGACTTCCCTTTTATCGTCTTTGAGAGATGAAATATGATCCATCAGTTCTTTATCAATAATCTTTTCTTTTATCATAGTTAATATTGTAGTAAAAGGAGAGGTATAGTGGAAGTGATGGAAAGGCCTTGTTCATCTATTCTCCATTTTTCTTCTTTTTTATAGCGTTGTCTTTGGATAGATATGAGAGTATCTTTCTTTTGATATTAAATAGTTTTCTGGAGTGTAAATGAAAAAGGCATTATTGATAATAGTGGTGTCTCTATTTGCTCTATCATCCGTGTTTGCAGTCAGTCTGGATGATATTATTAATGGAGCCAAGGAGTTGAGTCCCACATATCAGAACGTAATTCTTTCATATGAAAATTCTTTGATAAACATAAGAAATCTGGAAAGAAAAGACAAAGTGGGAGTCGCGGTATCAGCTTCTGTTGACCCTCTGTACGAAAAAGTAACAGTTACACGCAATCCTGTAACAGGTGCTATGGATGAAGAAGACTATAAAGGGTTTAATGCATCATCAAGTGCTACGATTACTCTCCCTAATGACGGTAAGACCACAATAACGGGAGGAGTGGGAGTGACAACTTTATATGATGGATCCTCCACAGCTACTAGTCTCTCCCTGGATGCTTCCCATACTTTCGATTTCACTGGGTATTCCTCTTCCACTTCCGATGATTTGACACTTGCTACTACAAAGTACTCTACAGAGTTATCCAAATCCACATCGGAGTTGAACTTTGAAAAGAGTGTAATAAACACTGTTTCAGCCATTCTTTCCTATGAGAAAAATATAAAGAAGGCTCAGAAGAGCTTGGATGACCAGAAGAGCATAGTGGAGAAGATGGATACTCTTGGTACATATTCCAAGACATCTACTACATATTTAAATGCTGTTAATGTTCTTAATCAGCTTCAAGCTTCCCTCGATGCAGCAGAGAAGCAGTACGAGAATGCATTGAAGAGCTTCGAAAAAGTAAGCGGAATGGAGTGGACAGGGCTAGATGAGATTCCAGAGCCTGTTTTGGACCTTAAGATATATGATAACGGAAATACTTCTGTTCTAATTTCGTCACTCAAAGCAGAAGCTGCAGTAGAGAGCTACAAGGCAGAAGCCGCAAAGCTTAATCCTATGAATCTCTCTATTTCAGGAAAGGTAAGCGGCACTATCTCCGACTCCTCCAGCACAACTATTTCAGGCTCCCTCTCTTATACTGGTGACAATTGGTCTCTCTCAGCTACTCCTGGTGTTACGATTACAAAAGATAAGACGACACCGTCTTTGACAATTGCAGGTAAATGGTCAAATGGCGGGACAATATCCACCAGCGATGAAGACACTCTTACTGCCGCCTCAAACAAGATGATTTCTGCTCAGAATGATTATAGGGACGCCCTCTCTTCATATTTCGATGAAGCTCAGTCTTTATCTCTTCGCGTTCTTTCTTGGGAGGCAAACTACTCTAATGCCAAGGCTTCTCTTGATTATGCAAAGACAGTGTATGAGAATGAAAAGGTAATGTTGGAGTATGGTTTCTCAACAGAAAAAGATGTAAAAAGTGCAGAATTGAATATGATTTCTGCTGAATATGATTTAAAGACAACAATGCTTGAAGGACTTTCTTTGGAGAGAGACCTGAAGATATTCGCTCTTTGATGGAGATATGGATTATGGACGATAAGAAAAAGATTGAAGAAGCTCTCAGCGAAAGCGAGATTCAGGAAAAGAAACTAAGGGCTGCGAAGGCTGCAAGAAAGAGAAAGAAGAGAATTAAGAGTATTATCGGATGGCTGGTCGTCATCTTGATTGTCTCTCTTGTATTGATTTGGTTTCTCAAAATGAAGAAAGACAGTGAAGCTCAGATTGAAGCTTTAAAGAATATGAATTCACAGATTGAGGCGACAGTCGAGAGAAGTACATATAACAGAGAGATTGATATTTCCGGATATGTAGTCCCATATGATACCTTGGAAGCAAAATTCAGAAGTACAGGTGCCGTAACAGGCGTATATGTAAGCGAGGGCGACTATGTAAAAGAAGGCCAGGTTCTTGCAACTATCGACGATACACAGCAGAAAATGAATCTTCAGGATATCGAGAACCAGATTGCCGAAGCTAGGCTCTCTGGATCTACAAAGACTTTGGAACTCTTGGAGATGAGAAAGAAAAACTACGAGAACGCCTTGGATTACACTACACTCAAAGCAAACTTTGACGGTGTAGTATCGAAAGTAGACGTAGTTGTAAACGACTACTTTGATGCTGGATCCAGTGCAGTGACTATCATCGATAAGTCAAAGCTGAAGACTACAATCGAGATAGATGAAATCGATATGCAGTATGTAACTCTTGGACAGAAGGCTATCCTCCATTTCGATTCTGTCCCAGGCGTAGATGTAGAAGCTTATGTCTCATATATTCCTATGACCGGCCGTTATACAACACAGGGAATAGGAGTAGTGGACGTGGAGCTTACTATCGATAACCCTCCGGAGGCTTTGATTCCTGGCTTTACATTCAACGGAACTCTTACGTATGACGGGGAAGTTGAGATGCTTCTTATTCCTTCTTCTGCTGTAAAAACTGGACGTGGTGGCCAGACTACAGTAAGTGTAAAGGAAAATGATGGAACCACAAGCGAGAGAAAGGTTACGGTACAGTATCTTGGAGAGGGAATGTCACAGGTACTTTCAGGTCTTAAGGAAGGCGAAGTCGTAGTATACGAACCAAGTTCAAATAATGCATTTTCTATGATGATGGGGATGATGGGATTATGATAGAAAAGCCTGTAATACAGCTTATTGATGTCAGGCGCTACTATCTTGTGGGTGAATATCTTGTAAAGGCTTTGGATGGTGTATCACTATCCATTCCTAGAGGTTCCTTTACAGCTATTATGGGACCCAGCGGCAGTGGTAAGTCTACAATGATGAATCTCATAGGCTGCCTAGATACGCCTACCAGCGGATACATCACAATAGGCGGTGAAATGACCAATGGTATGAATGAAGCGGAACTAGCATATCTGAGGAACGAAAAGATAGGCTTTGTTTTCCAGCAGTTCAATCTTTTGGGAAAAATAAATGCTTTGGAAAACGTTATGACACCTATGACATATGCCGGTATTCCTCATAAAGAGAGAAGAGAAAGAGCTGAGGAGATGCTTGAGAAAGTAGGTCTGAAGGACAGAATGAAGCATCTTCCATCAGAGCTTTCAGGGGGACAGAAGCAGAGAGTCGCCATTGCCAGAGCTTTGGTAAATGACCCGGATATTCTATTGGCGGACGAACCTACAGGTGCTTTGGACAGTAAGACGGGAAGCGAAGTCATGGGGCTATTTCAGGAGCTTCATGAAGAAGGAAGAACAATCGTCTTTGTAACACACGATAGGAAACTGGGAGCCCAGTGCCCACGGCAAGTTATGATAAAAGACGGAAGGATAGTGGAAGGCGATGTTTTTGGAGAATCTTAAGCTGGCGTTCAATAGCATGTTCACCAACAAAATGAGAACCTTTCTCTCCTTGTTGGGTATTGTGATAGGAGTCGGTTCTGTAGTAACCATAATGAATCTAGGTGAAAGTGTCAAAAGATCTATTACAGATAGCATGAATATTGGGGGTGTAGATGAAGTCTCTGTAATGCCTACAGGTTCCAATACAGTATTCTCCGAAGAGTTTGCATATACTTTTCAGGACAACGTATTGGGAATAGAGAGTGTATCTACCTATGTTAATACAAGTGCGACTCTTCGTAACGGGCAGGAGACTAAGAATGCCCAGGTCTATGGTGTCACGTCAAACTATTTCGACTCATCTTCTGTAGATATTCTCTATGGTGAATTCTTCACCAGGGAAAACAACTTGCAGAGAGATCAGGTGGTGGTGTTGGGATATGACTTGGCTCAGGACTTATTTCCTGGCGGGAATGCAGTTGGATCTTACGTCTCCATATTCCGTAATCAAGCAAAGCAATATAGAGTCGTAGGCGTCTTGGATGATACTTCTGGTTCTGTTAGTGGCAATACTAATAACTATGCCTTTATTCCTTTCAATACTTTCGACCAGAGACTCAAGAGTGTAAGGGCAGTATCCCAGTACACAATAAAAGTAAAGGAAGGATATAATGCTACGGATGTAGCAACGGAAATTAAGTCATACCTATCTACTGTTGCCTCTTCCAGCGATTACTACGTTTCCTCTGCCCAAGAACTTGTAAATATGACAGAGTCTGTTACAGGTTATCTGACTACATTCCTTGCAGCCATTGCAGCTATATCGTTGTTGGTAGGTGGAATAGGAATCATGAACATCATGCTTGTGACAGTAGTTGAAAGGACAAGAGAGATAGGCATAAGAAAGGCATTGGGAGCAACACCAAAGACAATCAGGTCCCAGTTCTTGGTTGAGGCTACTGTTCTTTCTATTTTCGGCGGAGTGATAGGAATATTATTTGGAGTATTAGTAAGCTATGTAGTGGCCTCTGCGGCAGGCTGGACGCTTTACTTCTCAATTGGAGCTATTGTCCTCTCTTTGGCTTTCTCTTCTGCCGTTGGAATATTCTTCGGCTGGTATCCGGCTGCAAAAGCTGCCTCTTTGGATCCAATAGAGGCACTAGCTTACGAGTAATATATAAAAACAGGGATGGACTATAATGTTTGTCCCTGTTTTGGCGAAACTAAAATTAACGTGGAATTAACTTTAGGTCGGTTAATTCCTTTTTTCTTTATGTTAGTCTTATTTCATGGACCTTGTAGTATCAATAATTAAGATCATCGGCTCTGTGGGACTCTTTCTGTTCGGTATGCAGATTCTCTCTGAAGGCTTACAGAAGTCCGCATCTGGAAAGCTTAAAAAGACGTTGGAGATGATGACAGGTAATAGATTGTTGTCTGTACTCACAGGATTCTTAATTACTGTAGTGATCCAGTCCTCTTCTGCCACTACCGTCATGGTTGTCTCATTTGTAAACGCAGGACTGATGAACCTCATCTCGGCTATCGGTGTGATACTTGGAGCCAATATAGGTACCACTGTCACGGGTTGGATTGTAGCTTTATTAGGTTTCTCTGTAGATATAACCATACTCTCGCTATTCTCTATTGCCATCGCCCTTCCATTTCTTTTTTCAAAGAAAACAAAGAGCAGAGAGTGTGCTGAGATATTCATGGGTTTCGGTCTGCTATTTATAGGCCTCGAGTTTATTCAGGCCTCTATGCCTGATATCTCATCTCATCCTGAGATTCTCTCATTCTTGTCTAGGTTTGAAGATGGTTCCATCTTCTCTATCCTTATCTGTGTTCTTATCGGAACACTTTTGACAATGGTCGTTCAATCATCATCTGCATCCATGGCCATCACAATTACCATGGCATACCAAGGATGGATTGGAGTATGGACTGCCTCCGCTCTATGCCTAGGGCAGAACATAGGAACCACTGTCACAGCTTACATTGCCTCCCTTGGAGCCAGCACCAACGCCAAGCGTGCCGCAACTGCCCATACTTTATTTAATGTCGTGGGTTCGGTGCTGGTTCTTTTTTTGATGAAACCTATGTTGAATATTGTGAATTGGATTACTGGAGCAAATATTTTTGCCATAAGCGAAAGTGAGATGCATGTAGTGCTGCCAACCTTTCTTGCCACATTCCATACACTCTTCAACGTTTTCAATACACTTGTGTTCTTCCCGTTCGTTAAACCGTTTGCTTCTCTTATCGAGCACATTATTCCTGAAAAGCATAAGGAAGAAGAGGAGCACTATCATTTCAAATATATTGCAGGAAGAGCGGAGGCTCCAGAGTTTTATCTTATTGCACTGAAGAACGAAGTAAAAAAACTTGGACTTTTGACAAAAGATATGTTCTTCTCTTGGGCGGATCTTTCGTCTTCAGACAAGGTAGATCAAGTCAGCGATAAAGTATCAGAATTGAAGAAGAGGGAAGAGCGGGCTGATGAGATGCAGGACGAGCTTACATCCTTCTCGATTCTCATGCTTCAAAACTCCCAAAGCCCAACAAATGCAGACGAGCTACATAAGATAATAAGAGTAATCGACGAGCTTGAATCTATCACAGACAGCATTTTCAACCTCTCGAAGCTTACTGAAGATAGATTTGGAAAAGGAATAGCCTTCACAAAAGAGGAGAGGAATGAAATCTCGGGTTATAGAAATCTCACGGGAGAATATGTCTCTTTCGTCGTCGATAACCTAAACTCTAGTGATGCTAGTTTACTCTCTTCATCTAGAGCTTTAGAAGAAAAGATGGATAGCGAACACAAAAGACTATCTAATGAAGTGCAGCTGAGAATGGAGAATAATAGAGGCGACTTCAGAACCCAGCTCTTGATACTTGAAGTGGAGAGAAACTTGGAGCATATAGGCGATTATCTCTTGAATATTTCTGAGACATTGGTAGGCGGTAAGGGTTTCGACCATGAGGACTAAAACATTAAATTAGTTTCTATTGCCGAACCTTGAAATTATCCTTTCTTCCTTAATACAATTTCTTATATGAAAAAGTGTATTGTATTTTTATTTTCTTTATTAGTCATATTTTCTCTATGTGCCCAGCCTGTCACTGAAGAGGCAGAAGCTGTCACTCTAAATATTGCTGCGTTAAAGGGTCCCACAGCCATGGGTATGGTAGAGCTGATGGAGACAAGAGGAGACGATTATTCTTTTACTCTTGAAGGTTCTCCTGATGCCATCGTTCCTCAGCTCGCTAAGGGTGAAATAGATATTGCAGCAGTTCCTGCAAATTTGGCAGCAGTAATTTATAACAATACAAAGAACGTGAAAGTAATCGCTGTCAACACTCTTGGTGTCTTGTACCTTGTAGGAAATGGGGAAGTGGAGATCAAGAGCAGGGAAGACTTGTTGGGTAAGGCCATATACAGCGCAGGAAAGGGGTCTACACCTCAGTATGCTCTTGAAAGTATTCTTTCCGCTCTTAACTTAGTGGATGGAAAAGATGTCTATGTAGAGTGGAAGAGTGAACACGCTGAATGTGTGGCAGCGCTATTAAATGACACAGAGAGCATCGCAATGCTTCCTCAGCCATTTGCTACCTCAGCTTTAATGCAGAATAAGAATTTGTCTATTGTTTTGGACCTAAATGATCTATGGGAAGGTATCAACGGTAGTCCTCTGATCACCGGCTGTCTGATTGCGAGAAGCGAAGTAGTTGAGAAGTACCCGAGAGCTGTAGAGTCTTTCCTCTCTCTATATGCTTCCAGCGTCGATTGGGTCAACTCAAACAATGGAGATGCGGCTCTTTTAATTGAGAAATATGGAATAATCAAGGCCTCCGTTGCTGAAAAGGCTCTCCCTTACTGCAACATAGTATGCATGAGGGGAGAAGATATGAAAAAGGCCCTCAATATATATTACAACTCACTCTATTCCCTTAATCCAAAGAGTGTAGGTGGAAGTATTCCTGGTGAAGAGATTTATTTCTGAGAAAAAAAGAAAGGTATATTTAACTCTAAGCATAGCCTTCTGGGTTCTTATCTGGTGGGCTATGTCAGCTATTGTTGATGAAAAGCTATTTCTTCCTTCTCCCTTGAGTGTATTAAAGGCACTTATTTTTCTTTTCCCAGAGAAAGAATTCTGGTCTAGTATCGCTTTCTCCTCCTCCCGTGTCGTATTATCATACACGGTCTCTTTCATTGTTGCGGCTTTACTTGGTGTTTTTGGGGGGCTCTCAGAGAAGTTTGAAATACTTCTTTCTCCCCTGGTGAAAGCTATGAGAAGTATACCGGTGGCATCAATAGTTATATTGGTGCTTCTCTGGGTGAAAAGCAGGAACCTATCTACTGTAGTATCTTTCTTGGTTGTCTTTCCTATTCTTTACGAAAGCGTATTATCGGGAGTAAAGAATACAGATCCGCTATTACTGGAAGCTGCAGACAACTACAGAATCAAAGGATATAGAAGGCTTAGATATATCTATCTTCCATCAATATTTCCATATTTGGAGAGCGGAACAAAGTCCAGCCTGGGGTTATGCTGGAAGAGTGCAGTTGCAGCTGAAGTCATAGGACTTCCCCTTCACTCGATGGGATCGAAGCTTTATGAAGCCAAAGTCTACTTAGATACTCCATCCCTCTTTGCTTGGACTGTGGTCATAGTAGTGATGGCTGCAATCTTTGAGAAGCTTGCTTTCCTTCTCTTTAGAATAATCAAGAGGAGAGTAATGCGATGAAAGTGAATATAAAGAAGAAAGCTTTTGGATCCGATATAATCTTCTCTGATTTATCTCTCACCATAAAAGAAGGAGTCACTTCTTTTATTATGGCGCCATCAGGGTGGGGGAAGACTACACTCCTCAAGATTATGGCGGGGCTCGATAACGACTACGAAGGAACTGTGGAGAGTAAGAGTGATAACAATATAGTACTCTTTCAAGAGAATAGACTAGTGGAAGGAATATCAGTGCTGTCAAACCTAAAGGCTCTGGGCGTGAAGGAAGAAGACTCTATCGATGTCCTTTCCCACCTCTCTCTATACGAAGAGAGAAATAAGAAGGTATCGGAGCTGTCAGGAGGAATGAAGAGGAGGGTGGCTCTTGCCCGTGTCCTTCTTTTATCAGGGGATAGATATTTTCTTGACGAGCCCTTTACTGGACTGGATGATGAATGTAAACGTGAGACTGCGTTTTATATAGCAAAGAAACTAAGTGGAAAGACAGTAGTTGTTGTAAGTCACAACAAAGAAGACAGCCTTCTTCTTAGAGCTGTGGATACTTTTGTGTTAGGAGAATGAAATGGAAGAGAGAATTGAAGCTCTTATAGAAGCAATGGACAAGTTCTATGGTAAGGATGGGGACAAAGATAGAGCCCATACTCATAGCGTCTGGCTTGTTGCTAAGACTATAGCAGAGGAAGAGGGCTTAGATAAAAATCTTGTTGATATCATCGAGAAGGCTGCTGTAGTTCATGACGCATCATGCCCTCTGTGCCGCTCTTTATATGGAAAGGCTGAAGGTAGAATGCAGGAAGTCCATTCAAGAGAAGTAATAGAGCCCCTTCTTTCTATTCTCGGTTGGAGTAAGGAAACAAAAGAGAAGCTTATTGATATGGCGTCCCGTCACCACACTTACTCAGACTCGGATCCTATTGAAGATGTAGTATTGAAAGAAGCTGACGCCATTGTGAATTTGTCGGAAGCGGAAGAGTTTGATGTAAACAAAGCTATCTGGTATGGCGCCAATGTGTTTAAAACTAAGACAGGTAAGTTCCTCCTGGAAAAGCTTATCAGAGCAAACTTGGGAGAGGGAGAAGAAATATAGAATTGGAAATGAGACTCAAGTGTAGTACACTCAATGATATGACTAACGAAAAACTACCAAAGTGGGACCTTGAGTCCATTTATCCAAGTGTTACATCACCCTCTTTTGAGGATGACATCAATTCTATTTATAAAAAAGCCGAAGAGTTGAAGAGCAAGAGTGCCGATAAAAACTCATCTATTCTTTCTATTCTCTCTTTGTATGATGAACTGGCTGATATCGTAGAAAACGTAGGAAGCTACGTTTATACATCATTTTCTGTAAACACAACCGATAGAGACGTGCTTGCTGCAATGGGAAAGGCAGAGAAAGCTCAGACAGCAGCCAGTGATGCTTCCACAGTAATGGTTCATTATTTATCACAGCGCACAGATGAATTCTCTTCCCCGGAACTTGAGCCATATGCTCTTTTCTTGAAGGAAGTGAAGACGGAGGCAGAGCATATGATGAGCCTGGAAGAAGAAGCTTTGGCCAACGAAATGCTCCAGGTCTCTGCATCAGCTTGGTCAAGACTCCAGGAGTCTGTCACAGCATCTATCCATGATGGCGATAAGACTCTCACTCAGCTCAGAGGCTTGGCTATGGATAGCGACAGAAGCGTAAGAAAGGACGCTTATGAAAGAGAAGTAAAAATCCTTGCTGATAACAAAACAGCTATTGCAGCTGCTCTCAACGGAGTAAAGGGAACAGCCTTGTTACTTGAAAAGAGAAGGGGATGGAAAGATCCATTGGATAGATCCTGCAATACTGCCCGTATTTCAAGAAAAGCTCTTTCTGCACTTATCGAGGCATTGGAGGAGTCTCTCCCTATTTTCCGTGATTATTTGAAGACAAAAGCTAAGCTCTTGGGATTAGAAAAATTGGAGTGGTACGATATGTTCGCTCCAGTAGGAGACGCATCTATGAGCTTTACTTTCGAAGAAGCGAAGGCTCTGATCATAGACGCTTACTCTTCTTTCTCTCCTGAAGTCGGAGCTTTCATAAAGAATGCTCTTGCTTCCCATTGGGTTGATCCTGAAGCTCATGAAGGAAAAATTGGTGGAGCTTACGATATCTTCTTCCCGAAGAAGAAAGAGTCAAGAGTAATGATGAACTGGGAAGGAACATATGACAGCGTCTCTACTCTTGCCCACGAATTGGGACACGCTTACCATGACAGCGTCGTAAAGAACTATCCTGCTTCCCAGAGATCATATCCTATGACTCTTGCTGAGACAGCTTCAATTTTTGGAGAGACTGTTATTTTTCAGGAAGTATTGAAGAAGGCTGATAAAGACCAGCAGCTCTCTCTGATAGAGGCTTATGTCCAGGGTGCATGCCAGGTATGTGTAGATATTCTTTCCCGCTTCTACTTTGAGCGTTCTGCCTTTGAAGCAAGAAAGAATGGAGAAGTAGCAGCCGATGATTTCTCAGCTATGATGTTAAAGGCTCAGGAAGATACATATGGCGATGGACTGGGAACCAAGCATCAGTATATGTGGGCAGTAAAGGGCCACTACTACAATGAAGGATTCTCTTTCTATAACTACCCATATGCATTCGGTCAGCTTTTCGCTCTTGGTCTCTTTGCTTCCAAAGACAGTGTCCCTGATTTCCCGAAACACTACAAAGAAGTTTTGTCTATGACAGGTCGCTTCGAAGCCAAGGAAGTTGCAGCTGCCGCTGGTTGTGATATTGAGGATAAAGAGTTCTGGAAGAAGGGAATCTCTGTTATTTCTGGCTATATTGAGAAGATGAAAGAGTGGCTTTGAGAATCGAGAAGATGATTTCTCTCTGTAAGGGGCTTGGATATGACGAAGGCAAGGCTGTAATCGTGGAGGGCGCCCTTACTGGAGAAGAAGTCGAGTATGAAAAGATATCGGAAAAGAAAGGTATGATAGAGGGAAGGGTGAGGGAGATACTCACATCTTCCCCTCTTCGCGTTTCTCCTATCTGCCCATACTATGGAGTATGCGGCGGTTGTGATTTCCAGATAGTGGGGGAGAGGGATTCTGCTTATATTAAAGAAGAGATTGTGAAAGATACGATGAAGAGAGTGGGGAAACTCGACATACTTCCTCCCTTTGATCCTCCTTCTTATTCATCTTTCAATAACTATAGAATCAGATGCAGAGTCCATGTGGACATAAAGACAAAGAGACAAGGCTTCTTGAAAGCAAACTCAAACCAACTTGTCGATATCTCGCACTGTCCTGCTTTGGAAGAAAAACTGGATCGACTTCTGTCAGAGCGCGGTGGCGATATCTTTAGAAGAGCCAGGGAACTTATGTTTGAAAACAGAGTCAATAGAGATACAGGCTTTGTTGAAGTTCCACTCTTCTCTGGAGATAACGCAGTCTCTATGAGTGATAAGAGCGTCGATATAACAGTAGGAGGCATTAAATACTTGGCATCCGCTTCTGTCTTCTTCCAGTCTAATCCGAAACTATTGGAGGCTATGCTGGAATTTGTAAAGGAGAATATAGTCGGGGAGAGTATAATGGACCTCTATAGCGGCGTCGGCACATTCTCTGCACTCTTTAATGGAGAGGATAAGACAGTATATGCTGTTGAGAGGGAAAGAAAGTGCCTTGAGCTCTCAAAGAAGAATGCTCCATCAGCCATCTCTTTCACTGATGACTGTGCCCGTTGGGGAAAGAACAAAGGAAAGCATGTAGATACTGTCATCGTGGACCCGCCAAGAACAGGACTTGATAGAGATGTGATATCTCTTCTAGAACAGTGGAAGCCAGATAGAATAATCTATATATCATGTAACCCTGTCACGGCATCCAGAGATCTTGCTCTTTTCTCTTCCTATTATCCAATAAAGGCAAAAGTCTTTGACTGTTACCCGGGATCAAGCCACATAGAGACCGTTGTTTTAATGTCCAGAGTGAACACCCCTAAAGAATAAAACCTTATAATATAAGGCTTTTCCAAGGTTAAACGTTAAATACTGTAGCAAAATCGGGAAAGCCTTCTTTTATTTTACTTTGAGCAGTCTTTGAGGAAACATATCCACTGTTTAAGCCCAGGTAAACGTTGAAATGTGAACACCACCGCAAACGATAGTGGGGCAATCAGCGCGGGTTCAAAAGTAAACGTTAAAAGGTGAACACCCCTGAAATCGCATCAATTTCTAAACAGGAAGAAAAGAGCCTCAGTATCCCATAAGGAGAAAAGTACAGTAGCTTTCAGGAACTGTAAGTACTAATCCAGAAAAATGGTACGAAAGAGATATCCAAGGATTTCATCTCCAAGCTGGATGATATGAAGGAAGTACTGGGTGGGTTTAGAAGCAAAGCTGGAAAGGCCAACGATCATTTCAAGAGAGAAGATATGCCATAGGAGGCAAGACTAAAATACGGATGCCCTTAAAGACAGGTCCGATACGTCTGTACACAGATCAAGAAGGTTCACAATGAAAGATAACGTAACAATCATCCCTGTAAGAAAAAAGCAGGGAACAGGGTAAAACAGAGGTCAGGGGTGCAATATATTGCCGTGTCAGTACTGACTGTGATGAGCAGGCTGGAAGCTATGAAACAGTTGTCCACTACACTGACTATATTATCATAAACCCTGAATGGGAACTGGTTGGAATATATGTGAATGATGGAATCTCCGGGACCA
Organism: Spirochaetales bacterium; assembly: GCA_022771185.1. Classification (GTDB taxonomy): domain Bacteria; phylum Spirochaetota; class Spirochaetia; order Sphaerochaetales; family Sphaerochaetaceae; genus Ornithospirochaeta. The sequence goes on from JALFCJ010000013.1 coordinate 17,191, forward strand.
ACACCAAGAAGCGTGAGCGGTTCAATGAGATGCTTGATGACTGTGTGGTTGCTATTCCATGTAACGAATAAGGCACCGGGAGTAGGGGAATACTATTCCTTACTTGCAGTTCTTTTCCCTTATATACAGGGTATTATCAAGGGAAAATAAACTTAAAACATTGGATATTCCCTTATAAATGCATATAATATAAGGGAAAATGATGGAGACTAAGGGAATGAGAACTTTTAATTACTCAGCTATCAAGAATCAAAAATGGGATTCTGAGATCCTTGGACTTATTGCTGCAATCTATAAAGAGGCTGGAAAGCAGGAGCTTTACCTGAAGCAACGCCCGGATGAATTGGAGAAACTGGTTGAAATCGCAAAGATCCAGAGTACAGAAGCATCCAATGCGATTGAAGGGATTGTTACCACCAATACACGAATCAGACAGTTGGTAGAGGAGAAAACCACTCCAAGGAACAGAGACGAGCAGGAAATTGCAGGATATCGAGATGTGCTTTCTATTATTCACGAAAGCTACGATGCCATTCCTCTGTCAAAGAACTATATCCTGCAGCTTCATAAGATTATGTACAGCCATATGAATAACCCAATGGCCGGACAGACGAAAAATGTACAGAATTATATCAGTGCGACTTTCCCTGACAGACATACCGAAATACTTTTCACTCCCCTGGCCCCGTTCGAGACGCCGGAAGCACTGGATCGGATCTGTGAGGAGTACAACCTGGTGATCGGCAACATGGAACTGGAGCCCTTAATTGCGATTCCAATCTTCATCCACGATTTCCTGTGTATTCATCCGTTT
>JALFCJ010000075.1 GCA_022771185.1 Spirochaetales bacterium
CCTTATCTGCCTACAGTGGACGATAAAATGGCAGAGAGCCGGAGAAATGCCAAGGCAAGAGGAGTGGAAGTTGAAATCTGGTGCTCCCAAGACAGCAGAGGATATGCCAAGGCAGGCTCATCTTGGGCTGTTGCAGATCTAATAAAAGACACAGGAGCCACATTTTATGAGGTCACTTATGATGAAGAGGGGAATCTGCTTCCCATGTACCACATGAAAATGATGGTTGTGGATGATAGATATATCGTCATCGGTTCAAGTAACTTTAACTACAGGTCTATGACACTCTCCCATGAAATAGCACTTGTGGTGGATTCTCCTTCCTTTGCCCAAAAAGCAAAAGAGGCTGCGATGCTTAGTGCCGGAAAGGGTGTAATTCTAACAGAAGAAGAGGCTGAAAAGGCAAAGAAAGAGTATGGAAACCTATTTGCTTATCTCTTCTCATACTTTGGAGGTTGATTTTGAAAAAGATAGTATCTCTTATTCTGATTTTATTTCTTGTTTCTTCAATATGGGCGGGAATCGGAGGAGGATACTCTGTCTCTCCAATCGGAGAAACCTTTGGAGACGAACACTTTGGAGGCGCCGCAATCAGTGGATACTTCTCTCCCACAGGGCTGAGAAATATCGGGAAAATAGAAGCAGATGTACTTCTAGCTATGAAAAGTCCTGTATTTAGAGGAGTGAACTTAACTCTCTCTACTCCTATTTATCAGACGGTGAATCATCCATTTAACTATGTGTTTTCAAATAGAGTACTATGGCAGCCTACAATAGGCGTAGGAGTGCAATACAGAAATGGCAACAGACTTAGGGCTATGGTGGAGGTATCGCCATTTGTATTCCAGGACGCTGCATTTATGTATGAGATTCTCTCTCCCTATGTTTCCTTCGACTTTAAGGGAAACTATGGTTGGGGTATTACCATCATGAAGTTTAGTGCCAGCTTTGGGAGTTTAAAATAATGAAGAAAAAACTTTTGATTATTCTATTATCGATACTTATGCTCTTACCTCTCGCTGCAAAGAATGATTACTTCGACTTTGCTTTTATGATCGGGCAAGGAAACTACAACTGGCCAGTGGATGGAATCGGAGTCTCTTATGGTTTCGATATGGGGCTTACAGACAAAATTGAGTTTGGTGTCTGGGGAGTCTCTGAGTTGATCCCTCAGCCCTTTGCATCCAATATCATTGGCGCTGAGATATCTTTTGCTCTTCTGGGGCAAAGAAATACAGGAAGCAAAGTAAGCGGAGTGAATATGAACACTCTCCTCTCTCTTGGAGGATTCTGGAAGACAGATAACAATGGGCTGGGAGTAATGGTGGGTGTTACTCCTCTTGCCGTAGGCTCTCCTGCGCTTTCAAGAAGAGAAAGATGTCTCAGGACCAACATAGGTTGGGACTTTGTAAACAAAAAACTCTTGGTTGTATTCTCTCCAATGGATGTAGATATCTACGTAAAAGGTACATACAGAGATTGGATATAATGCGTTTTTTATCAATATAGGCTAATAAGGGAATATACGGATATTTTCAAAACCACTTATTTCGGTTTAGAATCAAAATAGTGACATAAGTCAAAACACTTTTAGGAGATATATACATGAAGTATTCCACAGAAGTTGAAAACATGTGTACAGTCAAGTGCGGTGCTCAGCACGGCTGCGCTCCAATTCCAGAGGAAGGAAAGTGGGTCTATGCAAAAGAGATCAAAGACATTTCTGGTCTTACCCATGGAATCGGTTGGTGTGCACCACAGCAGGGAGCATGTAAGCTTACTCTCAACATTAAGAACGGCATCATTGAAGAAGCTCTCATCGAGACTATCGGATGCTCAGGTATGACACACTCAGCTGCAATGGCATCAGAAGCTATCGTTGGACGCACAGTCCTCGAAGCTATCAACACAGACCTTGTTTGTGATGCCATCAACACAGCAATGAGAGAACTCTTCCTGCAGATCTGCTACGGAAGAAGCCAGTCTGCATTCAGTGAAGACGGCCTCGTAGTCGGAGCTGGTCTTGAAGATCTCGGAAAGGGAACATGTTCTCAGGTCGGTACAGCTTACGCAACCAGAGCTAAGGGGCCAAGATATCTTAACCTCGCTGAAGGTTACATCCTCCGCCAGGCTTTGGATGAAAACAACGAAATCATCGGTTATGAGTATGTCAACATGGGAGTCTTCATGGAAAACGTGAAGAAGGGTGTAGATCCAAAAGAAGCTCTCGAGAAGGCAAAGAAGACTTACGGCAGATTTGCTGATGCTGTAAAGTACATCGACCCAAGAAAGGAGTGAGGAGGATACAATGGCTTTATTTGAAGGTTATGAAAGACGTATCGACAAGATCAACGGTGTCCTCAATGGATATGGTATCTCTTCAATCGAAGAAGCAAAGGCTCTCTGTGACGAAAAGGGTGTAGACGTATACTCAATCGTCAAGTCAATCCAGCCAATCTGCTTCGAGAACGCTTGCTGGGCATATATCACAGGTGCAGCAATCGCAATCAAGAAGGGACAGAAGACAGCATATGAAGTTGCAAAGTCTCTTGGTGAAGGTCTCCAGGCTTTCTGTATCCCAGGCTCTGTAGCTGATGACAGAAAGGTAGGACTTGGTCATGGAAACCTCGCTGCAATGCTTCTTTCCGACGAGACAAAGTGCTTCGCATTCCTCGCTGGTCACGAATCATTTGCTGCTGCTGAAGGTGCCATCGGTATTGCAAAGAACGCCAACAAGGCTAGAAAGGAACCTTTGAGAGTCATCCTCAACGGTCTTGGAAAGGATGCTGCAAAGATTATCAGCAGAATCAACGGTTTCACATATGTTGAGACAAAGTTCGATTATTTCACAGGTAAGCTTGAAGTTCTCTCCAGAACTCCATACTCCACAGGTGAAAGAGCTGCTGTAAACTGCTATGGCGCAGACGACGTAAGAGAAGGTGTCGCAGTCATGCACGCTGAAGGTGTCGATGTTTCCATCACAGGTAACTCAACTAACCCCACAAGATTCCAGCACCCAGTTGCAGGTACATATAAGAAGGAATGCAACGAGATTGGAAAGAAGTACTTCTCCGTAGCATCTGGTGGTGGTACAGGTAGAACACTCCATCCAGACAACATGGCTGCCGGTCCTGCTTCTTATGGTATGACAGATACAATGGGAAGAATGCACTCAGATGCTCAGTTCGCAGGTTCTTCTTCTGTTCCTGCACACGTTGAAATGATGGGACTTATCGGTATGGGTAACAACCCGATGGTAGGTGCATCTGTTGCAGTTGCAGTCGCTGTTTCTGAAGCAATGAATAAGTAATCATCTTTACTTATGTATTTAGGGCGAGGCTTAAGCTTCGCCTTTTTTCTTCGATGCCCTTTGTCCTCTGTCTTTTTTACTTATTTTCGCCTGTATAAAAGAAAAGAACAAAAAGTGGATGGAAATGGAAATAATTGTCAACACTCTTTCGTTGACGGTTAAAAAGGCGAAAACTACAATAAGAGTGGTGGATATTGTTCCCAAAAGTGAAAGGAGAAGATTAATGAAAACTATTGTAGAAGCAGTTGAAAAGAAAGAACGCCCTATAAAGGCTATTCAGTTTGGTGAAGGAAACTTCCTAAGGGCTTTCATCGATTATCAGATTGATGTGATGAATGAAAAGGCCGGATTCAACGGCGATGTAATAATGGTTCAGCCTCTCGAAAGAGGTATGGGTGATATGATCAATGCTCAGAACGGCTTATATACAACAGTTCTCAGAGGCATTGAAGATGGAAAAGAAGTGGAGGAGATGAGAGCTGTCACATCTGTACGCGGCTGTCTCAATCCGTTCACACAGTATGAAGAATATATTTCTCAGGCTGATAATCCTGATTTGAGATTTGTCTTCTCCAATACAACAGAAGCTGGTATAGCTTATGACCCATCTGTCAAGAAGGATGATAAGCCACAGGCTTCATTCCCTGGAAAAGTAACAGCATTCTTGTATCGCAGATACACAACATTCAAGGGCGACAGATCAAAGGGGCTCGTATTTATCCCTTGTGAACTTATCGACAAGAACGGCATCATGCTCCGCAAGTGGGTTTTGAAGCATGCTGAAGATTGGGAGCTTGAGAAAGATTTTATCGACTGGATCAACGAATCTTGTGATTTCTGCTGCTCACTTGTAGATAGAATCGTTCCAGGTTATCCAAGAGCAGAAGCAGAGGCAATCTGCAATAAGCTTGGCTATCAGGACAATCTTCTTGATGCTGCAGAGAAGTTCCTTTTCTGGGCTATCGAGTATCAGAAGAGAAGTTACGAGGACGAACTTCCTACAGGAAAGGCAGGACTTAACGTCGTCTGGACACCAGATATGACATTCTACAGAACAAGAAAGGTCAGAATCCTCAATGGAACACATACAATGAGCGTCCTTGCTGCTTACCAGACAGGCCTCAACACTGTAGAAGAGTGTATGAAGAGCGAGCTTGTTTCTTCTTTCATGCACGAAGGCCTCTTTAACGAAATCATCCCAAGCATGGATGGCGACAAGGATCTTCTCGTATCTTATGCCGGAGACGTCCTCAACAGATTTAGACACCCGTACATCGTACACCTTCTTTTATCAATCTCTTTGAACTCAACTTCAAAGTTCAAGACAAGAGACCTTCCTTCACTTCTTGGATACAAGGAGAAGACAGGAAAGCTTCCTAAGGTCTTGGTATTCTCTCTTGCTTCCCTCATTGCATTCTATGAAGGAACAAAGATCGAAAACGGTGCCCTCATTGGAAACAGAAACGGTGAAGAGTATAAGATCATGGATTCCCAGGATGTACTCGAGAAGTTCGCTTCCCTCTACAGCAAGGAGTATTGCTGCAATGGAAAGAAGGCTGCAACAATCGCAGACGAGATACTCGGTATGGAAGCTTGGTGGGGAATGGATCTCAGAACTGTAGAAGGACTCCAGGATGCAGTCAAGGCTGATCTTGAGGCTATCTGGAATAAGGGTATGACTACAGCTATGAAAGAACTCTTGGAGAAATAATGGCACAGAAATTAATCAGAATCACAGATCGTGATAATGTGGCGGTGGCACTTGAGTCATTGCCACAGGGAAGTGTAGTCGAAGTTGAGAATTCTGCTTTCACAATCGGAGCAAATATCCCGGCAGGACATAAAGTAGCCCTTAAGGATATTGCAGAAGGTGAGAGTGTCATCAAGTATGGTTATCCTATCGGAAAGGCAAAGAGTGCCATCAAGAAGGGTGATTGGGTACATACTTTCAACGTTAAGACTGCTCTCAGTGAAGAAGCTGAATATACATATGACGCAGAAGAAGCCAAAGAAAGCGTAATGGAGATGAATGCAAAGAAGGCTATGTATGCCTCCTCCGGCGTTCCGACCATTAAGGCTTATGAAAGAAAGAATGGCGACATTGGAATCAGAAACTCCATCTGGATTATTCCAACAGTCGGTTGTGTCAACCAGATTGCAAAGCTTCTTGAAGCATGGGGAAACGAGAATCTTGGCGTTGAAGACGGCGTTCATGCTTTTGTCCATCCTTTCGGATGCTCGCAGCTTGGGGACGATCATGAGAACACAAGAAAGATTCTATCCGGCCTTGTCCGCCATCCAAATGCAGGGGGTGTCCTTGTTATAGGACTGGGATGTGAGAACAACACAATGGATTCTTTCAAGGCTCTTGTGGGAGAAGTAGACAGCGACAGAATCAAGTTCATGGTCTCTCAGGAAGAGGAAGATGAAGTTGAGAGTGGAAAGAAGCTTCTTTCTGAAATAGCAGAAGTTGTAAAGAACGATAAGCGCACTGTAGTGCCAATGTCCAAGCTTGTTGTGGGTATGAAGTGTGGTGGATCAGATGGCTTTTCTGGTATCACAGGAAACCCTCTTGTAGGTAGATTTACAAACGAACTTGTTGCAATGGGTGGAACAGCAATACTTACTGAAGTACCTGAAATGTTCGGTGCAGAGCAGGTTCTCATGAATAGGGCTGAGAGCAAAGAAGTATTTGACGAAGTCGTTGATATGATCAATGGTTTCAAGCACTATTTCACTTCCCATGGTCAGGTTGTTTATGAAAACCCAAGTCCAGGAAACAAGATGGGTGGTATTACTACTCTTGAAGACAAGAGCCTCGGCTGTGTACAGAAGGGTGGAAGAGCTCCTGTCTCAGGTGTCTTGAAATATGGTGAAAGAGTAAAGAAGAACGGCATGAATCTTTTGACAGGTCCAGGTAACGATATCGTCTCTACAACTGTCCAGAGTGCTGCTGGTGCTCATCTAATTCTCTTCACAACTGGTCGTGGAACTCCACTTGGCGCT
>JALFCJ010000115.1 GCA_022771185.1 Spirochaetales bacterium
GGAGGATTGATGACCAGTATGATCATCACCCTCTTCATCACACCTGTGGTCTTCTTCGTATTTGAGAGAAGAAAGATAAAAAAGGTATATAAGAAAATGAATAAAAGATTGGAGGCTCTTAAATGAAAAAGAATAGATATATTACGTTGGTACTCTTAATTGCTATGGCACTCCTTGCTGTTTCCTGCAGTGCTGATTTTGGAAAAAATGTATACTACGGAGGAATAAGCGGTGTAGTAAAGGATAAGGACAGTGGTAATGGTGTGTCAGGAGTAAAAGTGTACATCTACACATCAGAGAGTGAAAGAAACACTGCCTACAATAAATGGGAAGAGAATGGAGGAATATTCTCCGATGAGAAGTGCCTATATAAATCTACAACAGATACAAATGGTAAGTGGACTGTTTCGAAAGTAGTCTGGATGTCAAAAGACGGTGCATGGGGTGCTGATTACGACCATATCCCTGTTTATATAATCTATTTCTCTGAAGACTATGGTTGCTGGAAAGAAGAGAAGATAGAGCTTGTAAGTGGAACAAGCAACACAAATGCCATTGAAAGTAAGAGAGAGAATATAAAGGAAACATCAAAGCTTACTATTAATTTCAGGGAAGATAATAAGTTGATAGGTGATGAGATTACATTTACTTATTCTTATAATGATGGATATAGAGAAATAAAGAAAAATGTCTCTACAACAAACGGTCAGTTTATTATCAACAACCTTTCTTATGTTAGGAATGAAAGTGGCGTGGATGTTGTGATATCCAACATAAAGACTCCAAATGGATGCTGGGATACTTCTTCGTACTCTATTAACGGAGAATCTGTTACAGGAGATATCACTATAAATGTCAACGAAGCTTCAGTAACGACGGACATTAACTTGAATAGAACAAAGTATGACATGGGAGAGAGTGGTATAAGTGGAAGAATTACTGCACCAAGAAGTGTCGTTATGGATTCAACGGGAAAGTCTGTTGAACACACTCTTGATTCCTTAGTTGTTGAAGTTGAGATAAATGGAAAAGTAGATTATGTTCTTGCTGGAAACGGTAACTATGATTCAGAAAATGCAGGATCCTTCAGCGTTGATTTCTCTGGACTCGCTATAAACGAAAAGGTTGAGAAGACAACAAATACTACAATTACAGTCAAAGTTTTTAAACAGGGAACAGAAACCTTTACAGGTACACCTCTTGGATCTACAACTCTTAATCTTGATTCCAACTACAGTGGTAAGAACTCCGTCAATATCTTTATAGATTCTTGGACATAAGTATGAAAAGACTGTTATTTTCTTTTATTATAATACTTTCTCAATCTCTTCTCTTTGCATCCCTCACTATTGAAGAAGCAGAGGAGATGATGATGAGAAATAATCCAAGTATCAGGAGTGCCGAGGAAGCAGTAGTCCAGGCTGGTCTGGATTTAAAGGATAGCAAGGCAAGTTTTGCTCCGACAATTGAACTCAGCGGCTCTATGACATATATGACGGATCCCCTCATAGGACCAGTGATCATGGAGTCTTCAGACATCCTTTCCCAGATGGGACTTGGAAGCTATGCTGATAGTGCATCAGGCTATGTGACGCTTTATGACGGCATGGAGAATACGATGTATATGGGCTCTATTTCTCTTACTCAGCCTCTTATTACTTGGGGGAAGCTTGGAAAGGCTGTAGACCTATATGAGAATATACTTACAGCGCAGTCTCTCAGAAAGGATGATACTGTCGCACAGCTGAAATCAGAGCTACGAATAAGAGTGTGGTCACTCAAGTACCTGGAGGAGATGAATTCTCTTATTGAAGAAGCTTCCTCCCTCTCGACAGAACTGGTAGATATAGCAAAGAGTGGATATGAAAACGGAATGCTACTTAGGCAGGATTGGCTTAGTGCAGAGATCAGTGCCCTTGAAGTAGAAGTAAAGAAAGCTGAACTTGATCAAAATAACAGTTCCGTTCTTGAAGGACTCAGAAGTCTTATAGGTGATTATACATTATTATTTGATGACATAGAAATGCCTGAAGACGAATCGTTTCTTTATAAGTATAAAGATAGTGACTTGGATTCTTTGCTACAAGATGCCACAAATGGTGACAGTAACAACCTCAAAGCCATAAAGAATCTCATAGGTGCATACTCAAATCAAAAGAGTATAGTAGAGAGAAGTATGTATGGCATCCCTGATTTTGCTCTTCAGGCGGAGCTCTCTTATTCAAACTCAAGGCTTCCTTTTATACAGACTGGATGGAAACAGAAAGACAATAGCTCTCTCAATCTTTCCATTGGCTTCAAAACAACCCTTTGGGATGGCGGAAAAGCAATAAATAACTTAAACAGAGCCAAGTCAAATATAAGAGATGCGGAGTCTCAGTACGATAGTGCACTTAGCCAGATAAGAAGTGCTGTAATATCAAACTACAACGGGATGAAGACAAATATTGCAAACATTGAGTATCAGAGTGAGAAGATAGAAAACCTCAATAGTGAATTGGAAAATATTCAAATCGGATTAAAGTATGGTCAGAACTCTGTAAGTGACGAGAAACAAAAGATGCTTGAAATCGTGGAAGCAAAGAGTAATCTTCTTGCATCAAAGATAGCTCTAGTGCAAAATGTATACACCCTTGATTACCTATTAGGAGCTGAAATTCTGTGATCCAATACGGATTTTTTAAGATTCTGGTCTTGACTCTTTTGTTTGCCTTGGCCGGATTTATAGATTCTATTGCAGGGGGAGGCGGATTAGTCTCCCTCACTTCTTTGTATGCTGCAGGGCTTCCTGCTGTAAACGCTGTCAGTACAAATAAGTTTTCAATGACTTTCGGTACCCTCTTTGCAACGATTAATTATGCAAAAGAAAAGAAGATAGTGTGGCGTCTTGTTCTTCCAAGCATACTCTTTGCCCTTATAGGCTCTGCTCTCGGAGCGCAACTTGCCCTAAAGTATGCCGATACCATGCTTAGATACATGCTTCTTGTAGTACTTCCTATTTTGACGTTCCTTACTTTAAAGAAAAAGGAGGAAAAGGGTGGAGGGATGATAAAAGTTAATGAGAACCCTCTCTCCTTCTCAATTTCTTCTTTGACTTATTTAGTCTCTGCTGCATCTTCATTTGCCATCGGAGTCTATGATGGGTTTTTTGGGCCTGGAACAGGAACCTTTTATACGATTCTTTTCTCTTTTATGGGATTACCATTAATATATAGTGCAGGAACTACCAAGGTTTTGAACCTTACATCCAACATAGCTGCATTTACAACGTTTATTGTTAATGGGACAATTATTTTTGTTATTGGAATTCCTTGCGCTCTTTCTTCAATAATTGGAAACCTTATTGGCTCCAGGTATGCTCTAAAAAAGGGTGGGAAAGCAATAAGAAAGATTCTTGTTGTTGTGATAGCTCTTTTGTATATAAAGATATTGGCAGAGTTCTTCCTTTAATATTTGGATAACGTCGACACCTCTATAGGTCTTGTGTATAGGCATTCCGTTTCTAAAGGGACTTCCCTTTATGGAATAAAGCTTTAAATACAACCATCATTTCAAGTCTTCCCATAATCATAGCTATCATCATTAAGACGAGGGATATAGGTGATGTATTGGGATTAGTTACTCCTATAGATAGTCCAACAGTAGAAAGGGATGAAGTATACTCAAAGAGGGCATAGAGGATAGGGCAGTCTTCAATAATAGAAAGCATTATCGCTCCAAAGATCAAGAAGAATAAATAAAGTGAGAAATAGGAGTAAGCGTCGTTTTTATCACCCTCTTCTATTATATGCGAATCATTCCCTTTCACCATTTTATAGACAATGACTGTGCCTTCGGGAGATGTCTTCTTCCTGATATTCTTTATTGTAGACTTGAAGATTATATAGAATCTTTCAAGCTTGATACCACCTGCAGTGCTTCCTACACCTCCGCCGATTATCATCAACGTTATCATTACAAATACTGCTCCTTCAGGAAGAGTAGTGTAATCGAGAGTAGAGAAGCCTGTTGTAGACAATGCTGATAAAGCATTAAATAGTGTTATTCTGAAAGTAGAACCCACACCATAACCCTTCTCCAGTAGAATCAGAATCATTAATCCAGAACCTATAAAGAGTAAAGAGAAGAAAGTCTTAATCTCAGTTGAACGAAAGAAATCTCTTATTCTGCCACTTAGAAGTGTTAAAAGAAGAGAGAAGTCCAAAGTTCCAAGAATCATTAGCTGTGACGTTATTATTTCGATTGCTAAAGAGTCGTATGCCCCTATACTCAGCATCCTATTTGAAAAACCGCCTGTAGAGAGGGCGCACATGGAGTGTACTACGGAATCCAGCATTGTCATTCCTGCTATTTTGTATTCTATAGAGCCAAGAAGGAGGAAAGAGAGATACATAATTGTAATAGTCTTTGCAGTCTTCCGAATATTTGGCTTTAGTCTATCTACATGGCCTTCCGCTTCATATAACTCAGCTTCTTCTCTTCCCTTAAAGAAGAGAAGTATCATCATGACAAAGCCCAATCCTCCGATATACTGGAGCATAGCTCTATATAAAAGAAGAGTCTTTGGTAGTTTCTCTACATCAAGAATACTAAGGCCTGTGGTAGTGAGGCCACTGATGGATTCAAATAGGGAACCAATAAATGTAGCGTTTTTACTACCTAGAAATGGAAACGATAAGACTAAAAATCCGTATAGCCAAATAAAAGAGACTGTAGAACTGATTGATTTAAACTTTATTCCTAATTTGTCTACAGTAAAAGAAATAAGTATTGAGATAAAAAAAGGAATAAGGAAAGAAGATAAAATAAAATACTCCCCTTTAAAAAAGGGTACGAAAGGAAGGGGGAGAAGAAGAATGAAGGAAATTGCTTCCATCATTCTTCCCAGTCCCATGGATCTTTTACTCATTTTGCTGCCGTTCTCAAGAAGGAATCAAGTTTGTTCTGATCAGAGGAGAGTACAAGAAGAATATCATTGTCCCTGATGGTTGTGTCTCCTCGTGGGACTAAGTTTTCGTCTCCTCTCATTATACAGCCTATGATGATTTCTCTGGGTAGATTTAACTCCCAAAGCTTCTTGCCGCTTAACTCTGAGCCTCTGTGAACAGGGGTTTCAGAGATAATCATCCTGCCGTTACCGATACTCAGGCGATTTGTCACTTCGTCTTTCAGCGCTTCCTCTTCCATTATAGTAGTGACCATATTTAATGGAGAAATAATGCGGTCTACGCCCATTTTATAGAAGAAGGAAGACTTTTCTCCGTCTTCTAGAAGTGCGATGGTTCTCTTTACTTTAAAATCATCTTTGCATATCTCTGATATAATCAGGTTTTTCTCGTCGCATTCGGTTACAGCAATGACAATATCGCTAGACTCTACAGATGCATCTTTCAACACAGACTTTCTTGTGCCGTTTCCGAAAATAACAGAGAGTCCTTTTATCTCAGCAAGCCTTTCACACTCTTCGCTGTCATCATTAATGACAGTAACGGAGCAACCACGCTTTAATAGGGAAGAAGCAATGGCTTTCTCCAGTTTGTATTCTCCGATTATTAATACTTTCTTTCTATCTATCTTATTATCCATATTAATCTCCGATGTACTTGCTTATTTCGTTGATAGAAAGGGAAGGAGGGCATATTGTCTTTATTCCATGTTTTTCACATAGCTCGATTTTCTCCTGGTCTCTGACTCTTGCAACAACCTTTTCCACATTGAAACAAACCTTTGCTATCTGGGAGGATGCGATGTTTATTTCATCGCTCTCTGTTGCTGCGATAAAAAGATTGGCATTTTTTATCCCTGCTTCTTCCAGTTTTTCCAAATCTGTTGCATAAGAAAGCATAGTGGAGCCTCCAAAAAATGAAGGAAGAAGTCTAAATGCATTTCTATTGTTGTCTATGACAGTAACATCCCAATCATCCAAAGAAAGGTCTCCTGCAATACGGGAACCAAATCTACCACATCCAATAATTATTGCATTTTTCATTTTTGTATTTTTTTTATTAAAGATCATTTGCAGTCCTTCTCTGTATATGCGCACTTCTTGCACACGTTTCCGGTTCCTAGCCTCTCCAGATTCCATATTGCAGGAGCATATGTTGGATCTAGAGAATAAGAAGCCCTATAGTGTCTGATTGCTTTTTCTTTATCAAAACGTCTTTCTTCCAAAAGCCCTAATAAGTTTTGTGGAATAGGAGAGTCTGGTCTTTTTGCCATCTCTATTTCTATTATCTTCTTGCATTCATCATACTTTTCTTCATTAAGTAGATTCCTGCACTTTTCTTCTATATTCAAAATAATAAATCCTCCATAAACACTTGGAGGATAAACAATTCTTTATCAGATGTGTGTTGAGATTATATTGGGTACTGTTTAAATGTTATACAAAATAGAGTATTGTTGTGAGAAAGTTGTGAGAAACAAAGATTGTTGTAATATTTCTGTTGTCATAACTCTTTGAGCCTATATCCCACACCTATCTCCGTTTCAATATACTGTGGCTTTGCAGGGTTCTCTTCGATCTTTCTTCTAGTTGATGCCATTACAGATCTCAGAACCTGTGTGTCTTCACCATATCCTTCCCCCCATATTGTCTTAAGTATTGTCCTGTATGTAAGAACTTTGCCAGGGTTCTTGATGAATAATAGAAGAAGCTGGTACTCAAGGGGGGTGAGGTGAATTTCTTCTCCTTTCTTCCATACCATATGGGCCCTATTGTCTATCTTTAAGTCGCCATATTCATAAACGCTGTCATCTTCTTCCTTCGATGTATGTGTCGTCATTCTCTTATAGTGGCGGAGAGCAACTCTTATCCTTGCCATCAGTTCAGTAGCAGAGAATGGCTTTGTAAGGTAATCGTCTGCACCGTCATCCAGAGCCATGGCCTTTTCTTTATCTTGGTCCCGGGCCGATACGATAATGATAGGTACTTCACTTTTTTCTCTTATTTTCCGAAGAATATCCATGCCGTCTATGTCTGGTAAACCAAGATCCAACAGAATTAAGTCTGCACCTTTCATAATAAATGATGAGAGTCCATCCTTGCCGTTTAAGGCGCCTTCAACCTCAAATCCAGAGTTTTCCAGGGCATAAATCATGAAATTCTGAATCTGTACGTCGTCTTCTATTACTAATACTCTTTCCATTTATCAATCTCCCAAAGGCAATGTGAATACAAACTTCGCACCCTTACTATCTGTTCTGTTTTCTCCGTAGATTGTGCCTCCATGGGCTTCAACTACTGTCTTACAGATAGTAAGTCCCAGTCCGATTCCTTTCTTTGCATCCGAACTTCTTGTTTTAGAAGTGTAGAAGAGATTAAAGAGATTTGGAATATCTTCCTCTTCTAATCCTTCGCCGCTGTCAATACAGGAACAAATTGCTTTTTTAGAGGAGTATTCGAGAGTGATCTTTATCTCGTCTTCTTTCTTTGTATGCTTTACAGCGTTATCAAGGAGGTTGTAGATAACTTGCTCAATAAGCTTTGCATCCATTGGAACAAGAACAAAAGAGATGGGAGTCTCTACCGTTATATGCCTGTCTTCGAAGCTTTTTTCTATATGGGAGACAGCACTTCCTATTACTTCTTCCATAGCTTCCATCTCTTTGTGTACTACTACCTTCCCGTCCTGCAGCCGAGTGAGTGAGAGAATATTCTCCACCAAGTCTCTCAGCCAAGCGGCATCTTGATAGATTCCCTTTAACAGCACTTGTCTCTTGTCGTTCTTTTCTGTCAAATCCATGAGAATTTCAGATGTTCCCATTATGCCTGATAAAGGAGTCCTGAGATCATGGGAAATAGCTCTCAGCAAGTTTGCTCTCTCCCTTTCTCTCTCCATTGTCTCTCTGACTTTTGCCTTTTCTTCTGTTATTTCGATTCTATCCAGAGCCAGGGCTATATTCTCGATGATGGAGTGTAGAAGGTTTTTCTTAGATAGAAGGGTAGAGCTATCTACACTTTTGTCAACATTAATAACTGCCAAGAGATTCTCTCTTCCATTTACAGGGAAAGAAAGAGTATGGTCTCTTTCGATGTATTCTTCTCTTAGATTGGAGAATGAGTTCTTGATAGATTCAACGTCTTCTACGTTTCTGTGTATAACTTCTTTTCCCAATGTCTGGACAAAAAGAGGAGAAGAATACTGACCTCCAAGATATATTCCTCCAGTGTTGCACTGTAAAAGCCTGGATATGCTTTTGACAGCGATTGTCATAACGCTCTCGCTGTCAGGGGCATCTGAAAGAGAAGATGAGAGCTGATAAAGAATCTGGTTTTCTTCACTCTTTTCTGTAGCTGTCTCTCTTAGAACTTTCTCTTTTGCTGTGATAGTGGATGTAATAAAAGAAGTAGCCAGCATAATAATGAAGGTAATCATATAACTAGGGTCGCTTACAGCCAAAGTGTGGTATGGAAGGGTGAAGAAGTAGTTATAACAGAATAGAGATATTACGCAACTTGCTATACCAAAGGCATAACCCGAGGTAAAAAGAGAAATAAGTAATACTGCAAGTATATATATGATTACTATATTAGTCTCAGGAAAACCTAGCCTTCGAAATAGTAGGGATAAAAGGGTGAAAGTCACTGAAAATGAAATCAACTTCAGAGTATCAAATAGAATCTGTCTAAATTTCTTATTCATTATTATCTCTCAATCTTGATAAGTGTAATTTTATATATTCCTGATCTATCCTTTCCTGTTCCAGCCTGTTTTCATTTTTGCTTCTTAATAAAGACAATAAGGTTTTTTCTTCCTCATATAGGAAACTAAATGAGGCGTTTTCATCGACTTTTTCTCCCTTTACCGCATAATTTGAAAAAGTGCTGTAAGTCTTTTCATCCATAAGAAAAGACTTCGTCCCCCTATGCATGGACCTGAATAGAGAGAGAATAAAAAGCCCATGCTCGTCCAAGTCCCCAAAGTAGTATACTTCTCTCCCGTCTATCCAAGAGCCTTTGATAATTTTGCTTTTAAATCCACTGCCAAATATGACCATCTCCCCTTCAATTATTGGAAAGGATAGATATACAGCTTCGTTTTCTATGACAAATATTCTTTTTATATGAGATAAATCCATAGTCGTATCTAAAATGGAAAACGAAGAAGAGTCTACTGCCATTTCTTTATAAATAAAAGAACTATGGTTTATTCTGAACCTTATCAGGATAGGTTTCTTCTTCAGGTTCAGCACATCATTTATATCCAAACCTCCACTTTTTATGTCTTCTTCTCCTTTCAAAGCCCTGAAGAGTGTGATGATGGTTGAAGAGTTGTTTTCAATGAATTTGGTGTGGATGGGAAGTGGAATTTCTCTTAGATAGTAGGAAGAAGTGTCTTCTGTCATAAAAGCCCATTTGATGACAGATGATATTTTCTTCCAATATTCTTTGTCTTTCTGGGTGTTTTCCAATTCTTTCGTATTCTTTTCGATCCATCTGATAAGAAAGGAAGGTGAGGAGAGGGAAATGAATAGAGAAGAGAGAACTGAAAGGGAGTTTTTTAATGCTTCTGTCTTTGATTTGCCCTCTGTAAGAAACAGATAATCCTCTTCAGTATCTATAGTTATTTCCTTTATAAAAGATTGAATCCCTTTTTCTCTTGTTTTCCTTTCATCCCAGACTATAGAGTATCCTTTTCCCAGTTTTTCTTTGGAAGAAGATGTGATCTCTTTGTATTCATCAATCATTCCCTCCCATTCTCTTAATGGAGTCCTGTCTCCCTCTATTTTTAAAGGAAAGAACGTGTTGTTCTCCCCATATATAATAGTAGAGACGACGCTTCTTCTGTATTGGGGCCATTTATTAAGGGCTTTTTTCCTGATGTCAGAAGATTGAAGCACTTACTCCCTCCTCATACTCTTTTATCGTCATACTGGAAAGAGTGGTCGTGTTTTTATCTTCATCTTTTTCAAGAAGGTGGAGAGTCGATACATATCCCTCGACAATATTGATTCCGTTACGAGGAGTAACGACCATAAGCTGAAGATCCAGCTCTTTGAAGAGTTCCAGGGCATATATGCTGTTTTTCGCATCGCTTTTACTGAAAGCTTCATCAAGAATGACAAATCTAAAAGGTCCCTTGTTAGATTCTGAGTAATCATCAAGGTTAAACTGGTAAGCAATGGATGCTGCTAGAATTGTATAAGTAAGTTTGGCTTTCTCTCCGCCTGACAGAGCTCCTGTGTCTTTGTAATACTGCTTGACAGATCCATCTCCGTTGATCTCTTTTGCTGTGAAATCATATTTTCGCCTGATATCTAAAACTTTCTTTCTCAGCATGTCATCACTTCTATATTTATCTAAGAAGTTTTTTATATTTGTGTATATATCTTTTTTTATTGCCTCATCTTCACTTGAAAGGTATCTGGCGTTTGGCAGTGCCTTTTCAAGTATTTTGTAAAACTCTTGATGGTCTTTGTCCACAGAGTTCTTGATCTCAAGCTGAATATGGGAGAATAAGTCCTTATTGAAAGGAATCTTTGTAAGGTTTCTGTTTAGAATCTTTATAGCTTCCTTTATCTCTTTGTCCCATGACCGGATCTTTTCATTTAGTTGTCCAAGATTCTTTATCAAGGAAGAGGTGAGATAATTATTGAATTTCTGCTTTAGGTTATAAATATCCTCATCCTTTATTTTCAAATACTCATTCTCATAATCCATATATGAATCGGCTGTTGACGAGAACTCAGAGTATTCTCCTGACCAGTTGAGCTCATTTTCAACACTTTTAAAAGACGGGTTTGTAAAGTCTTCCATCTGTTTTTCAAGTGTAGTCCTACAGTTTAGTTCATCTTCTTTCGTGACATTTCTTATTTCATCGACTCTATCTTTTAATTCTTTATGTGTAGAATAGATATCATCAAGAGAGAATATGGAGATCTCTTTTTGGTAGTTGATGGTGAATGAGTTATATGCTTCCTCGTCCCACTCAAGGTTTCTTAGCTTTTCTTTTATCTGGGATAAATCGTCTCTTAACTTTATTAGAGAACTTTCAAGAATACCTTTCTCCTTTACGATTTCTTCTTTTGCCATTTCCAATTGATACTTGTGGCTTTTTTCTTCTTCAAGTTTCTTTTTCTTTTCAAATAAGTCTTTGTTCTTTTTAAGTAAATCTCTTCTCTTCTCTTCTTGTTCTTTCAAGACTTTATCGACTGTCTTTGTGTCTATCAGTGTCCATTCATCGTATTCATTTAGACGTGAAATATTGTAGAGGACTGTGCTACATTTCTCTCTATTATATCTGGCGCTTCTGAGTTTGTTCTCAAAATCCTCTTTTTCATCCTCTTGACCTCTGATGTATTGCTCAAGCTGAACTCTCTTTTCCCTGTTGTCCCAACCTAAGTAATTCTTTAATAGGCCGTTTATATCTTTCCGGTCATACTTAATAATTTCATCATCTTCTTTTATTAGAGATGATGAACCGATGGCTCTTTCTTTTTTTATGAGTTCTTCAATACTTGTGATAGTTTCAAAATCAGATATTTCAGCAATATAGTTTTTCAGCCACTTTTTATACGGATTCTTTTTCTCCCTTATTTCTATGAAATGGGAAAGAGCGTTGTCTTTATCTTCCATAAATAATCTTTCATCGACTACTATCACCTTGATATCGAGTCCCACATCATTGTAATCAAGGAATTCAGCTATTTTGGTTTCATGCTCTTTGTCCACTAATAGATCCAACGCATGTGCGTTCAATAGTTTGAGGATTGGAATCCTCCATTCCCCACTGTCTTCGTTTATTGTTACTAGTTCGCCCAAAAAGGGAAGAGCGTCAGCATCAATGGAAAGAAAAGAAGCGATCTTTATCCTTATTTCATCATATTCTTTAGGAATATTTGTCTCTCTATTGGAGAGATATTCAAGTTGCTCTTCATATTCCTGGATTCTCTTTTTTATATCGCTGATTTTGATGTTATACTCGTTTATTGTATCTTCATACCTATCTTTTTTGTCATTTATTTTATTTTGATATAACGGGATGCTGTCTTTGAGATGATAGAATGATTCTCTTGTTTCAGGGATAGTTACACCCATTCCGTCTTTATTAAGTGTTGTGATTAACTTTTGATACTGATTATATCTTTCTATTATTTCAGATAATTTTTCTTTCAGTACTTTGATTTCTCTTTCCAGTGCATCAATAAGAGATGTAGAAGTATCTTGGGAGAGGGAGAATATTATCTCATTGACTCTCTCTATTTCATTTGAATAATAGACTCTATTCTCTTCCTTTTCTTTTATTTTCCTCTCCCTTTCTATGACTTCCTTCTCTCCGAAAGACGCTGCATTCTTATAAAACCAGAGTTCTTCTCCGATTCTATTTTGTTCTGCAGTCTTCATTTCCTCTTCTGCTTTCTGCCATTTTTCGATTGAAGAGTGTATCTTTTCGAGTTTTTCAAGTTTTAACTGGGCTTTCCTCAAATCTTTGTCTATTGAAAGGAGATTGATAAACTCTGTATCAAGATCCTTAAACTCTTTCTCAGGAGTCTTGTCTTCAAGCATGTATGATCTGACAAAGGATGTCATATCACCAAGAACCTTCATCCCGACTGTCTGGGAAAAAAGCTTCAGGGCATTGTCTGAACGAAATCCGAATTTATCCATAAAGAAAGTCTTATAGGAAGAGAATGTGTCATAGAACCTAGTGTCATACTCTTCTGTAAGAATTTTTCTCCACTTTCCATCACTATTAATTGAGAATCCCTTTGCATTTAACGCTTGGCTGGCCTTCTCAAGTCTCAGTTCTTTTTCAGTTATCGCATACTTTGTATCAAGCCTGTCTCCGACAAAGTATCTTACTTGTAAGAGAGAAATGTATTTTTCGTTTACAGGATCATTAAATATTCCGTTTATGATACTTACGGTAGTTTTATCTCTCAAAAACTTAGTGCCGCTGTCTCCTGTATTTCCCCAAGCTCCGAGAACATAGTTATCAACGTCCCGTTCTCTTTTCTTTACGCTCTCTGATGATAGGTTATACCAACGAAGGCTGGTAGGAATGAGAAGTGTAAGTATTGCGTCGACGCAAGTTGTCTTACCGCTTCCGTTGTAACCGGTGAGTATGGTGGATTTATTGTCAAACTCAAATGTCTTCACTTTTTCATCAAAGACTCCCCAGTTGAGGATCTGAAGTGTCTTTAGTCTATATCCGGAGTTGTCGTCAGAAAAAAGGTTTTTCATTTAATCTTCTCTCCCAAGAGTTCATTTTCTTCAATCTTTCGGTTAATCGTCTTCATCTTCAAGAGCATCTCGTTCATAAAATCAACATCCACCTTGTTTTTGATGATAGGGCTGATTTCAAATTCAAAGTCATCAGGAATGTCAGAAGAGAGAAGAGGGGTCTTCGGCTTCAGGTAGGTAAGGGATATAAGCTGTCTGATCATTTTATCTATGTCATCTAAAAACTTTGTCTGATCGGAATATTCTTTCGTATAGGATTGGACAAAGCCTATAATGTCGCTTTTTCTGATGATAGGGTAATCCGATTCATCAAAGGACGCTGAGAATCTCAAGATTTCTTGTCTTAAAAGTACTAAGAGCATGGAAATAGAGTAGGAGAGGGGTGCCTTTCTGATTAGACGAGGAATAGTATCAAGGTCATCATCTTCATATTCCATTCCTTTCTCTATGGCATCCTTTATCTGTTGGAGAAAAGCATATCCGTCATCTTCTTCCAATACAACATGAAGGCCTATTACTGCGAAGTATTTATCTAAATCATTCTTAAACCTGAGTATCAGGTTCCAAGTCTTTCTGTCACCATCTGAATAAACGGGTCCCTGCAATAGTTTTACCGCAGCTCTTGACCATTCCATTGTCCCACTTGTCATATTACCACCGTAACCTTTGGAAGAGTAAGGAGATATTTCTTTTCATTCCACATATAGGAGATCTCTTCCATCTCGTCTTCTTGTATAATACTTTTCTTATAGTTTTCTTTAATAACCGATAGATAGGCGACAACTTCCTCCAAGCCTTTTTCCACAGGAAATCTTGCAAAGAATTCTTTTAGGGTAAAAACGGAGGAACCAGTCTCCCTAAAGTATGAGAGTAGTTTTGTCCTGAGTTCTTTCTCGTCGACATGGAACTCATTTTTCAGCGCAAAAATTGAAGCGATGTTACTATTCTTTTCCTCAAAAGAAATAGACTTGTTTATTCTTTCTTCACTTAGTGT
>JALFCJ010000076.1 GCA_022771185.1 Spirochaetales bacterium
TTTTCAGCTTTGTCTTCAAAGTCACTTGAAAGAGGAGCACCTGAGTAGATAAACCCTTCCTTTGAAGCGGAGATGATGTAGTTCTTACCAGTTCCACGTCTATATGAGTACTCTACGCCATCGAGGGTAAACTTACCACTGTTACCTTTAAGAGAAGCTACCTTCTTCTCAAAGTCGCTTCCTAATTCTTCTCCTTTATATTTGACACTTCTTGTGACTGCATCGTAAGTAGCTACTTCAACCACAGAAGAACCGAAGGATGCAACTGCCTTAACATCCCCTCTTTGACTCATAGCCACCACGTTATCACCAAGAATATCTACCTGATAGAAGTTCCCGTCATCTGCAAGTTTATTTGTTCTTGTCTTGCCGTTTGCAAGGAGTTCCTTGATATAAGTAGTCATGTAGCTATTGGCGTTGACATCAACAGCAATAGATGGGTCGACGACATAACCTGTGTATGAAGTATTCTCTGTTGCAACGCCAAATTTGACGTTGATTGAATCATATTTATAGAAAGTCTGTTTCTGTCCATAAGGATAGACAATAGGCCCAAGGAAACAGAATACGAAGAGAATGATGATTACAACAGACCCAAAAACTGCAAGTCTATTTCTGATAAATCTCTTAAAAACCTGCATTGTAGGAGACAGAACTTTTACTCTTGATACGTCGTCAAGCTTTACTTCCCCATTTGTTTTTGATTCACTTTTCTTCTTTTTCTTTAATACTTCGTTGAGATTATAAGATGCCATATTCTATTCCTCCTCAACTAAGCCTTACTCTTGGGTCGACGACAGCATAGAGAAGGTCTGAAATCAAGTTACCCAATAGTGTAAGAATCGAAATGAAAGTGAGATAGAACATAACAAATGGAATATCTCCCTGTACCATTGAATTGTAGGATGCAAAACCTATTCCTCTGATGGAGAACAATGTCTCTGTAATAAGAGCACCTGAGAAGAGTCCTGGAAGAGAACCACCAAGTGTTGTTACAAGAGGAATAAGAGTGTTTCTAAAGGCATGCTTACTGATGACTTTCTTCTCAGGAACACCCTTTGCTCTGGCTGTTCTGATATAGTCGGAGTTAAGAACTTCAAGCATGTTGGTTCTTGTGTATCTCATGAGACCACCGATTGAGAGGATGCTGAGAGTGAGGCCAGGAAGTACAAAGTGCTTTGCAACATCCAGGAACTTACCCCACTGTGAAAGATCGGCATAATCTCTTCCCTGCATACCGGATAGGTCAAACCAACCAAGCTTGACTGAGAATACGTATTTCAACAGTGTGGCCAAGAAGAACGTCGGAAGCGAAATCGATATCATTGCAAATACCGTTGTAAAGTAGTCGGCAAAGGAGTATTGCTTCTTTGCTGCCATAATTCCAAGAGGAATAGCTACTACTATTTCAACTACAAATGAAATCAAAGAAAGAATAAAACTATACCAAACAGTATTGTGAAATTCCTGTGTTACAGGGATAGTCCATGTCCAGCTATCGCCCCAATTGCCTGTCAAGGCTGTCTTTAACCATATAAAGTATCCCCGGAGGATTCCTTTATCCATACCATATTGGGCATTCAAATCATTTAACCATTCTGTGTAGCTCTTACCGGCTCCTGGTCTGGAAGCAAGTTCCCTAGCCTTAGTCTCAAGGTAGTTGCCAGGCATGTTATACATTAATGAATAGACAATGAGCATTACAAAAAACAATATGACTACGCTGTACAACAGACGTTTCACAGTATATTTCAGCACCTCGTTTGTCCTCCTGTCTCCTATTTTTTTGCACAAAAACACTCATGACCCGTATTGGGTCGAGAGGCGTACACCTTAGCCTAACTTAAATTTAATATGTGGTCAAACGAAATACAAAGAAATTGTAAAAAAATAACAATTATCAAATTATTTCAAAACAATGATTTAACTAAAAAAAGGGCCCCCTCTTTTGAAGGAAGCCCCAAAGTTTTATAGGAAAAACTTATTTAACATCAAGAGTGTCGATTTCAGCAGCCCATCCCCAATATGGAGTCATATCTTTAGGCATTGTGCTGTTGTCGATTCTCTTAGAGGATGTTACGTAGCAGTCCTTTCTCTGATATGTAGGAAGTTCTACGCCCCAATCCATGATGATTTCCATAGCCTGCTTGTATGTAGCCTTTCTGAAGTCTGTGTCAGAAGAACCACGTCCAGCGATGATGAGAGCATCAAGATCAGCATCCTTTACCTGATAGTGGTTAGAGTTAGTTCCCTTACCATCAGCGTTTGTTGAGTGGTAGACCTGGTACATATCTGGGTCTACTGTGCTCTGCCAAGCAGCACACCAGAGTTCTGCTGTGTTAGCTTCGAGAGCGTTGTTCCATGTTGTGGAAGTACAGTCGTTGACCATGAGTGTGATACCGATCTTTGCAAGAGCTTCAGAAGCACCAACTGCGATACCATAAGCTGGGTGATCCTGCTCACCAGAACCTGGAACGAGGAACTCGTAAACCATCTTAGCTCCTTCTGGAGCAGCTGTGAACTTAGATCCATCCCATGTATAACCAGCAGCCTGGAAGAAGCCTACTGCAGCCTGGAGAGCTGCTTCATACTTCTGCTCGTCGTTCATGCTTGCATCATAGATAGAATTACCGTTGACATCTTTGGAGTAAGCAATCTGGTAACCGACATCTGTTGGCTGAGGAGCAGCCCAAGATGTGTTGGAGATTGGGTACTGGATGACGGAAGCTCTATCGCCATAGTAAGAGTTGATAACTGTTTCTCTGTAGACAGAGAGGACAGTCATGATACCCTTTCTGAGGTTCTTTGAAGCTTCACTTGCTGGATCGCCGCCAACGTTTACGAGGTTAGCGTTGATACCGATATAACCATATCCTCTGTAGTCGACGAGGTATGTTGTGAGTGTGTCGCCCACAAGGTCTTTGTTGCTGTTGGCATCCTTGATGGCAAGAAGAGTTGCATCAGAGATAGATGGAGCTGCAACGTCGAATGTTCCTGCAACAATACCAGGTACGTAGTCAGAATCTGTTGCTTCCTGGAAGAGGATTGTGTCGATGACCGGCTTACCTGTGTAGTAGTATTCATTAGCCTTGAGTGTAACAACACCGTTGTTGTAACTTTCGAATACATATGGTCCACATCCAAGAGGCTGAGTTGTCTTAGCTCTAACACCAGAGAGATCACCCTTTACGAAACCGAAGGAGTCTACGCCGTTGAAGAGAGCTGGATCGCCATAATAGTGGAGTGGAACGATTGTGAAGGACATGTTGTAGATTGATGTAGCGTCAAACTCAGACATGTGGACTGTGAGGCTGTACTTGCCTGTCTTCTCGATACCTGCGATAGACTTGACATCATCACCGGCAGAGATACCGTAAGAGTAAGCGTTG
>JALFCJ010000149.1 GCA_022771185.1 Spirochaetales bacterium
GTTAAGAAAAATGGTCCGAAGTTTGTTTTTCCTTCGGACCATTCTCTATAGTTTATTCCTCTTTGGATATTTCATTTCCTTCCTGGTCAATGAAAGTGAATTTGACCTTTTCGACTGGAGGCGTAGGATTACATGCAGCAAAAAGCACGACTATTAGGCAGATAGTAAAAATGAGCTTTCTCTTTTTCATTTGTGGGTTCCCCTATAGTTTGCTAGGTATACATAGAACATCGAAAACAGAAATGCTTTCGATGTTTGACTTATATTATTCCATTACATAGAAATAGAGTAAAAATTATTCGAGAAAAAGTACAATTCCCAGTGTTTGTTTAGAAATAATGTAGGTTTTAATGAGGTTTAAAAAAGGCCCGAAGCTTATTTGCCTCGGGCTTGGAAGAATATGCTTATTTGATTTCTCTTTCAAAGATATTCAGTTTTACCGCAATCATCGGGTAGATGAAGCTGCTCCAGAAGACCAGGAAGAAATAGGAAATACACTTGAAGATCATCGGGAACAATGGAATAGCTCTTATTGCCAGCCATAAACCAATACCTACAACTGCACCAAGAATAAAGCCAATGATCTTCTTTGTTATTGTAGAAGGGACTTTGAAGTTGATTCTATCTCTCTCTAAATAGGCTCCAAGGAAGAGGCCTGAACACATGATGGAAGTCTCCATCAAGTCTTTCCATAGGAGGGATTCTATGGCTCCTCCCTCCAAAAGTATTGCTGTCACCAGGCCTACCGTCCCTGTAATTGTCGTGATGATTATGCTGACTTTTCCAAAGTGCTTTTCGTCATCATAAAGTTCATACATCTTTTTTGAGAGAAAGAGGGAGAAGAAGAGTCCCAATACGATTCCCACAATGACATCCAAAGGCCAATGGCAAATAAGGTATACACGTGAAACCGGAACCAAAACTATCAATAATACTGCAATGATTTTTATCCATGTCTTCTTTGAGAATGAATAAACTGTTCCCCAGAGGGCTCCTGCCGTAGTGGAGTGGCCTGAAGGGAAGGAGTACCCTGTCGCCGTGGATGGAAGAGCGCTCTCCAGTTCACCTGGATACTGTACCCAAGGTCGTGGAACACGGAAGATTACTTTAAGGATATTCATGGAGAAATTTGCTGGAAGAAGTGTGCCTCCAAAGGCAAAGCCCATTCTCTTATCTACACACCAATATATTATAAGAAGTAGGAGAATGGCCACAGGTGCGTCTCCACAGTATGTTACGGCTTTTGCAATGAAATCCAAAGCAGGTGTGCTTATGGATTGGAAAAAGAGCATTATAGGTTTCTGCAGTTCTAGAAGTGCATCGATCATTTTGTCCTCCCTGTTTTACAGACAGATTTAAACCCTTGATGTAAGTATACAATAAAAAATAAAAAGTTCTTTGAAATTGGAAAAATATAGTGCCAAAAATACAAATCTTGTGGTATCAATAACAAAAACTTTTTTTTAATCCCTCTATTTGCCTTAATCAAAAAGAATTAGTGGTGTAAATAAAAAAATAATCGTTCTTTTTGTAATTTTGAATTGAAAATTAATTGAATAAAAATACTGTTTTTTGTATATTACCACCATCAAGCAAAAAATTTTTGGAACAGGAGCCAAAATAATATGAAGAAATTTCTTGCTATCGCATTGATTGCTGTTGTTGCAGTTGCAGCAGTCTTCGCAAATGGAAGCAGCGAATCAGCTTCTTCTGAAGTTAAAATCGGATTTATCGGACCTCTCACAGGTGACTATGCCAACTATGGTACACTCTGTCGCCAGGCAGTTGAGATGGCTATTGATGAATGCAATGCAAAGGGTGGCATCGACGGTATGACTGTCAAGCTCATCGCAGAAGACAGTGAAGGTGACCCGAACAAGGCATATGCAGCTATGGAAAAGCTTGCAAACACAGATAAGGTTTCTGCTGTCATCGGACCAGTTTTGACAGGTGAGGCTTTCTCTGTCGGCCCAATCGCTTGTGAACTTGGTGTTCTTTCAGTAACTCCATCTGCA
>JALFCJ010000201.1 GCA_022771185.1 Spirochaetales bacterium
ATCCAACAGTTCCTTAATGCATTTCTTCTTGAACTCTTCCGTGTAGGTTTTCTTGTTCCTGCCCATATCTTTTCTCCTTTGATATGGTAGCTTCTATTCGGATTATTTTCACCTCCCTGTCTGTTTTATGCTCTTAGTATAAACAAACATTGCATTAAATCCGACAGTAAATCTACACTATCCCATATTACTGATTTTGTTTATTTTTTCGCTGAACTGAGTATTATATAAGTAGGCGCAGAAATGTTCCCGATGTAAGAGCATCGTTAAAAGTTGGGCTGCAGATGGAGCAGGATAATTTTCCATCTCATTAGATGTCTTGACTGGGCATCGAGCTTGGCAGCTTGGAAAAAGCTGTAGTCCACGTGGGGGACTTAATGATTTCCACGTCGTTATTGGTATCTTAACTGGATACCGAGGCTGACAACCAGCAGAAAACTCTTTTTAAGAAATTTCTGAGGAGTGTGGTTTCGCATCACACTCCTCTTTCCGTATGAGGTATAGATGGCAACTAAAACGGATAAGAAGAATGCAATTCGACAAGGTATTATAGATTCGGCAGTGATATATAGCCAGAATTTGGCAGGTAAAGTTTTTCTGTATGTATATGGGGAAGGATGGGTAATGCTCTAGTTTTTATCATTATCGAAAAAATGGGGCCTCTACTTTTTTCAATCTTCGATAAAGAATAAAACAAGGTAGGGAGTACAAGAGTATCTCTGCCTTTACGAAAAACATTCAAACTATGGTTATAATTAAATACTACACCTCCAATCTCTTATTCTAAACTGATGATTGCTTTTGTAACTCCAAAGATAAAGCATATCCAATTTGAAATTAAAGCAGAAGAAAACCTAAAGTAAAAAAACTCATAAAAGAAAACATAATCCATAATGGGATTAAGTTTTATGGTCAATTATAGGAAACAGAGCAAAACGAGAAATGATTATCTTTCCCTAATACCTTAATTCATTTTTTCTCTGCTTTCGATACAACAGGAAGAGCAACAATAGCAAAGACAGCCATTATTATTGCAATAGTCATATATGCAAAACTATATCCTTTGCCTCCCACAAGGTTTCCCATTAATACAGGTCCCAGTGTCATGCCGATACCATACACTGCCTGATAAAAGCCCATGGCTGTACTTCTCTTTTCTTCACTTACACTTCTTACAATAAGAGACATCAATAGTGCGTTTAATATAAGACATCCTACTCCTCCTATGATGTTTCCAAGAATCAAGAGAAGAGGAGTATTTGCAAAGGCGATAGATACACAAGAAAGAGAGAGAAGAATAAGACCAAGGCAAACTGCACTAGAGCTCTTCATTCTCTTTAGTAATTTCTTTCCAACATATGGAGAGATCAAGACTTGAACCAAAGTAAAGACAAGAGAGATTATTCCAATTACAAAGGAAGAGGCTCCCAACAGTTTTGCCTTGCTGCTTGTAAATGAAAACGCCGTCCCCTGCATATAAAACTGGGGAAGCATAGCAAAGAGGGCTGCAACTATTATCATTGGCGTCTTAATAACATCAAGGGCGTGCTTGAAGCTAAAACTCTCATGCTTGATCTCTATCGGCTTAAGAAGTATTACAGCAACAACAGCAACAAGTCCTGTAAGGAAAGAACACAACAAAGGAACCTTATATCCCCATCGAGTCGCAGTAAGAATACCTAGAAAGAAAGCAAGGAGCTTTCCTCCATTGTTAAAAGCATTAGCATTGGTCATTGCCGTAACGCTTTCGTCATCCTTAAAGTAGGCATTATAAAGAACAGAGAAAGCAAGCCACGTTGAGGCTGCCAAGCCTGCCATTACCCTACAGATCAGTATGGACCACATTTCTGTGGCAAACATCAAGAAGAAAGAAGAGAGTGTTGTAGATATGGTTCCGAAGAGAATAGTAGTTTTGTAACAATTAAAAGCATCAGTTGCTATTCCAATTGGAATACGTGCGAATATTTGAGTAAAACCATAGGCTCCAACCATCACGCCTATTGCCTGTGCTGCAAAGCCAAGACTCTCAAGATATGGCGCAAAGTAAGGGGCATGACAGTATTCCGATGCCCAGAAAAACACCATGGCAATACATAGCAGCCTTCTTGAAGTCTTTTTATCCATTATCAACCCTTCTTTTTAACAACTAGTGGAATTGTGAGCCTTGATATCTTATCAGAATAAACGCTGTTACGAAAACTATCATGCATCTTCAGCGACAGAATTATTTAAAAAAACTATCCTTTTACGAGAGGAGTTTATTATGAAAAAGATTATTACTGTTCTTCTACTTGCTCTTTGTTCGTTTCTTGTTTTTGCAAGCGACGGAAAGACAAGAATCGGGACAAATGCAACTCTATCAAGTACCTTTATTCCTTATGGTGAAGATGAGTATTACGGTTATTCAGCTTCATTTCGTTCAGATCGTTTAGGTATAGATTTGACTATTGCAGGAGAAGTATCGGATAATTTTTCAGTCGAAGGAGTGGTTTCTGCTTTTTTCCAAGGAAGTTTTGATTCTTTCGTAGGCGGGAACTCATCAGGAAGCTTTATTTTTCAACCTAGTTTAGGATTTAAAGGTGGTGCAGCTTATAAGCTTGGTGTATTGAAGCTTTCTGGAGGATTACAGTATGTCCATCTTAGAGCTAATGCGGGAAGTTCATCAGGTTCTGCCCATATATTGTTCTTAGGCTATTACTGTGGTTTAGACCTTGACTTCCAGCTGGGCAGTACAACACGCCTACTCCTAGGAACTGAAATGGGAGATTCCTTTGCAACTAAACTACGAATGGAGTATGGTGGAAATTCAACAGAAACCAATCTTGATACAAAACATAGTCTCTTCCAAACAGGTAACTTTTTACTCAGAGCTGGATTATCTTGGAGTCTCTAATCTCCACCTTTTCTGTTTCTCCCAGTTTCCATTTGAAATTGGGAGTTTTTTATTAACTATTTTAGCAAGGAAGTAATAATCCCAAGTTCCTTTTCACTTAATACCTTTGAAGAGGATAACGTAAGAAGAGAATCCTTTCCTTTTATCAAAAACTTACCTGTAACAGTAGAAATCTCAACAGATTCAACCCCTAAATCTTTAGATAGGCCATTGTCTAGTATTGCAGCTTCACCAAAGATCTCATTCTCCACAATATTTCTTATTGCAGAATATGGAGAATAGAAGAGAGAATAACTCAGGTATTCTAGTCCTGTCTCCTCCCCTCCAAAGCTTTGGTCATAGACATGGATATACTCACCTAATGGGCTCTTTCTCTCTTCCATTTTCTGCGTTCTATAGGCGCCTTTGGGCTCAACACCTATAGTTTCCAAAGAAATGGGAACTTCATCAGAGTACAGTACAACTGAAGTTCCAT
>JALFCJ010000255.1 GCA_022771185.1 Spirochaetales bacterium
TCCCATGAATTATTCTCAGACCTTAAGATTTCAAAAGATCCTTCTTATGAATATGGTATTAACAAATATACGGTTATAAAACTGGATTTAAATGGAGCTGCAACTAAAAAAGGAAACTTGACTATAGTACAATACTTAAAAAAGAAGGTCGTCCCTGAATTGATTGAAGCATATCCTAGTATCGGGCTCTCTGAGGATGATCCAATTCCTGAATTGTTGGTCAATATCCATAGAGCTACTAGAGATAAGTTTGTATTCATAATAGACGAGTATGATCTGCCAATTAGGGAGGAAAAGTATTCAGAAGAGTTTGAAGAATACAAAGATTTCCTCGTCTCTTTATTTAAAGGCGAAGATACTAATTACACAATTGCCCTAGCATACCTGACGGGAATACTTCCTATCATCAAAGATAAGACTGATTCAGGACTTAACAATTTCACGGAGTATACTATGCTAGATGCTGACGAAATGGCTCCCTTCATGGGATTCACTGAAGATGAAGTCAAGAGTTTGGCTACGCAATCGGGTATGGAGTTTGATGAGCTGAAGAAGTGGTATGATGGTTACAATCTAAATGAAATTGAAATTTAGTCCCCTAAGTCAGTCATTACCTCTGTGGAAAAGAGGCGATGCGATGACTATTGGACACAAACTAAATCATATAAGGCCCTTAAGGATTATATTCTTATGGACTTCAACGGAATAAAAAACGATGTCATATCGATGGTTTCCGGAGAACACATTCCTGTAAATGTAAAGAAATTCACAAATACAAGCTTTATTGATTCAAAGGATGATGCATTTACATCTCTCATCCATCTCGGATACCTTGGCTACAACTATAGTGAGAAGACCTGCTTTATCCCAAACTATGAACTTTTGCAGGAGTGGATAATTGCAATTGAGGACACTCCCGATTATAAGGGTGTGGTGGAACTTATAAAGGACTCGAAAAGACTATTGGAAGCCACATGGAATGGAGACGAGGAAGCTGTGGCTGAGGGTGTTGCCAAGGCCCACAGAGAGGCATGCAGTATCCTGGAGTACAACAACGAGGGCTCCTTCCAGTCAGCGCTCCATCTGGCCTACTACTATGCTAGGTCTTACTACACGATAGTAAACGAGCTTCCAGCAGGAAAGGGTTTTGCTGATTGTGCCTTTATCCCATATAAGCCAGATGTCCCTGCAATAATCATCGAACTTAAGAAGGATGACACTGTAGAGAATGCCATAGACCAGATAAAGAACCGTAAATATCCAGAAGCCTTGGAGAAATATAAAGACAACCTACTGCTTGTTGCCATCAGCTATGACTCAAAGACAAAGGAGCATTTCTGTAGAATAGAAAAAGCTTAATAAAACTTGACTGCGTCGACACAAGTTAGCTTCGATTGTTTGAGGTAGCACTTTATAGTTTAATCCATCGATTCTTATAGATGAAAGACTAATGGAAATTGCAGAGATTATTCCAGCCACGGATGATGAATCACCTTAGTTTACAGAGGATGAGGCAATAAGTTTTACATATAAATCTCATCGAGAATTGTATGGAACTATCTCTTAAAGCGGCAGATATCAAAAAATTAGAAGAGTCCATAATTGATACTTGGACAATAAGAAAGTTTGAGTGAGTAAAATATGGATTATGCCTACTGATAGTACTCTGATAGATTCTTACTGGGACTCTTGGAAAAAGTGGAAAACCTAGTGCAAGTGAGGAAGCCATAGTAACTAAAAACATTACATATAATAGGGGATAAGAATCCTAAATAGGTGTCAGACAATACTTTGTGATTCTTTCTATTCCATAATTTATATAGGATAACTATACTCTACAGAAAGGAAGAAATATGGAAAAGAAAGTTGTGTTTCCTGATTATAACAATTCTCTTGTAAACCTTTCATCTTCAATACTAAAAGCTTTCGATGTTGCTCCAGTTGAAACTACTTTGGATAGGGTGGATGAACTTTTGAGTAAAGATTATAAGAATATCGTATTGCTTCTCTTGGATGGAATGGGAATATCTACGATGGAGAAGCTTCTTGATAAAGAAGGAGCCTTTAGAAGCCATCTACTATTTCCATATTCTTCAGTATTCCCAGCAACTACAGTAGCTGCGACCACAAGTGTCCTTTCTGCTCTTTCTCCTCTTTCCCATTGTTGGCTTGGATGGGATAACTATTATCCGGACTTAAATGAAAATGTCACAGTTTTTCTCAATAGAGTCCAAGGAACAGAAAGAATCGCCGCATCATTCCGTGTAGCAGAACACTATACTCCTTATAAATCCATAATCTCTTTGATTAATGAAAATGGGGGAAAAGCGTTTTATTCATCTCCTTTTGTAACTCCTTATCCGAGAACCCTTGATGCAGTTTTGGAAAGGATTGGATTTTTATGTAAAAAAGAGGGTAGAAAGTTAATATATGCCTACTGAACGGAGCCTGACCATATTCTTCACGAATGTGGTTCGGAGAGTAAGGCGGTGAAGGATGAATTGAGGATGATAGAGGATAAAGTATCTTCATTTGCCTCTTCGCTTTCTGATACTCTCTTTCTTGTTACTGCAGACCATGGTCACATAGATGCTGAGGGTGTCTATATAAATGAGTATCCAGAGATAATGGACACTCTATTGCGTCTTCCATCTCTAGAGGCTCGTACCCCCAACTTCTTTGTAAAGGAAGGAATGAAAGAAGTGTTTAAGGAGAGGTTTCTAGATAGATTCGGAGATGACTTTGTTCTTTTGGATAGAGAAGAAGTGATCGAGAAGAAACTCTTTGGCTGGGGAAAGGAGCACCCACTCTTTAAAGAAATGCTTGGTGACTACATAGCATACTCTAAGAGTAACAAAACATTGTTTTTTTATGGAGAGAAGCTGAAATCCATGCATGGCAGTATGACTGAAGATGAGATGATCATTCCCCTCATAGTATTTGGAAGATGAAAAAAGTTATGTCGTATTTAGAGTTTATTCTAAATCTTACTTTTGGTGAAAAAGTAATTTTGAAAGAATGGAAGTAGAGGCAAAACTATGGTTTATTACAAAGAAATAAAGTTAAATGACGGAAGAGTCTTAGTAATGAGAAATGGTGAGAAGGAAGACGGAGAAGCGGTACTGGAGAACTTCATCGCTACACATTCTGAAAGCGACTTTCTTCTAACATACCCAGAGGAGTGTGTTTTTACTCCTGAAAAAGAGAGTAAGTACCTCGAGATGAAGAAAAACGAAGAAAGGGAAGCTGAGATACTTGCTATAGTTGACAAAAGGGTAGTAGGCACCGCAGGAATTGACGGCGTTGGAAGGGGAATGAAAGTAGTTCACCGTTGCTCTTTTGGTGTAAGTATTCTAAAAGAGTATTGGGGAAAAGGAATAGGAAGGGCTTTGACTGAGGCATCTATTGAGTGTGCAAAAAAGGCTGGATACTCACAAATGGAGTTGGATGTTGTGAAGGACAACGAAAGAGCAGTCAGACTCTATAAAAGCCTAGGCTTTACTGAGTACGGCGAGAACGAAAGAGGCTTTAAAAATAGAGAGGGTGAGTATCAAAGTGTGGTATTAATGAAGCTAAACTTAGATTAGTGATAGGAATTGAAGCTCTCTTTTTGGTATATTCTAACCGAGGCTATTATGGAAAAGACACTTGTTATAGGATCATGCACTGTAGATATAGTAATACCAACACCCCGCCTTCCTTCTACAACGGATTCAATTAACTCCGGCGTTCACCACTATGCATTGGGAGGGTGTGCATATAATGTCTCGCAGATGCTGAGACTTTTGTCTGTCCCATACCTCCATGGCGTTACTATCGGTAGCGGTATATATGGGGACTTCGTAAAAAAGGAACTGGAGAAAAAAGGTATCCCTATTTTCCGTACCTCCTCTGAACCCCATGGAGCATGCATATGCCTAGTAGAAGAAAGAGGGGAGAGAAGCTTCATCGCATATCACGGAATCGAGTACAAATTTAATAGAGAGTGGTTTAAGTCTTTTGATCTTTCAACATTTTCTAATGTGTATCTCTGCGGCCTGGAACTGGAAGAAGATACAGGAGAAGAGATAGTCAAATTCTTGGAAGAGAATAGGTTCAAGAATATATACTTCGCTCCGGGGCCAAGGCTTTTGACCATCAAGGAAGATTTTGTAAAGCGAATCTTCGCTCTTAATCCTATTATCCACCTGAACGACCAGGAGATCATCAGTTATACAAAAGACAGTGACATCGAAAGAGCTATGAAAACTCTAAGATCTATGACAGGTAACGATGTAATCGTAACTATGGGAAAGGACGGGGCATCAATACTGACTGGAGATGACTTCATTTACGAAAAGAGTAGGGAATCTGAAGTTGTAGACTCAATAGGTGCCGGAGACTGCCACCTTGGAACATATATATCTTATAGGAGTATGGGTAAAGATAAGAGGGAAGCGCTGAAGAAAGCTAATCTCTTTGCCTCAGAAGTCGTTAGACACGAAGGCTCTACGCTACGGGAAGAGGATATTACTACTCTATTATAGATGCTTCCCTTCTTTCTTTAGAACTCAACGGTTCTTGGTTCTTTTGTGAAGGAATAGAATGTAGCTTTAGCGTTTTTGAAGTAGAAGACTTCTGTGTTGCCGTCGTCCGCTTTGTACATACTCTTTAAGTTTGGATATGCATCAAGCATAGATACTTTTGCTTCCAGTCTGTCGTCTTCAATAAGCTCTCCACTAACACGAAGCCATTCCCCGTTCTTTAAGGCGCAGATTTCTACCTTTGGGTTATTATGGATTTCTCTAGAAACTTCTTTTCTTTTTCCAGTCTGGATATATAGTCTGTTCTCGAAAACATGGGCTGTTCCAAAGGGTCTTACTCTTGGTTGGTCGCCATCCATTGTAGCTAGGTAATATACGTCTGCATCTTTAAGAAATTTTACTACTTCTTCCATTATTTGTTCCTTATCTATATGTCATTTTAGATTTAATACTCACATTGCCAAACGTTTAATAAAATCTAAGAAAAATATGAAAAAACAGGCAATAAAAGAAGTGGAACATTGAGGAAACATCATATGATACTATTTCTTGTATAATGTTATTAATGACAACAATTACCATAAAGAATATAAAATTAATAATGGTATTATAAAAGTAATGTGTTGATTTTAGGAAATATCATGTTATAAATGGAATATTTATTGCCTTGATTTACTTTATTTTTCTTGTTATTTTTCTCTTGAATTAACAAATAGGAAAAGAAATGGCATCGATTACACTAAAAAACGTCACAAAGATATATAGATCCACAGAAAAAGAGAGGGGTGGATTCTTTAGAAAGCAAAAGGACACAGAAAAAAAGAGAGATGTAGTTGCTGTCAAAGACTTTTCTATGGAGATTGAAGACAAAGAGTTTGTTGTTCTTCTCGGTCCCTCTGGTTGTGGTAAGTCTACAACTCTCAGAATGATAGCGGGCCTAGAGGAGATAGATGGCGGCGAGTTATATATCGATGATGTACTTGTCAACGACGTGGAAAGCAAAGACAGAGATGTAGCCATGGTCTTTCAGAACTACGCCCTGTACCCTCATATGTCTGTC
>JALFCJ010000258.1 GCA_022771185.1 Spirochaetales bacterium
AAAAACAATGGTGGAGCCAGAGCCATCATCCTTCCTGAGGAAACAAGAAAAGACAGGAGCAATACTCCTATTCCTTTCTTTTCTAAAGAGCCTGACGAAGAGATGATAAGTAATGGAAGTAAAGAAACTCTCTTTATTCCATCATCCCTTTATTCTCCCTCTACTTTTGCCTTCAGAGTATCATCATGGTCAATGAAGGAAGGAGGAATAATCCCAGGTGACATCGCCATTATGGATAGCGAGAGAGAAGCAAAAGATGGTGATATAGTTCTAGGGTACCCAGAGGGAGGAGAAGGAAAAATGGAGCTTAGAAGACTAAGAAAACTAAAGACTCTCACTGAACTTTGGCCAGAAAATGATAGTATGGGTATTACTAGGAGCAAAAAGATTGTAATTTGTGGTATCCTCAGAGAGATACGGAGGAAATATTAGTGGCTGTATTTTTGCTCTTAGGACCGGAAGAGGGAGAAAAAAGTGAATTCATAAAACGTGAGAGAAATAAAATCCGTTCTCTCTATCCCGACACAGAGGAATATGTCTTCTTTGGGGGAGATGAAGACGGCGGCGGCATTTCCTCCGCTCTTTCCCAGAGCTCCCTGTTTTCTTCCTATCGCTTTGTGGTCTTAAAGCATTATGAGAACGTAAAGAAGACAGACGAAACATATTCTTCTCTTTCTGACTTCGGAGACAATCCTCAAGATGACTGCACCCTTATAGTGACGACGACGGAAACATCTTCTGTAAACCTTCCTAAAAGTCTTGCGATTCTTGCCGGAAAGGAGAACACCATTGTTTTCTGGGAGATGTTCGATAACGAAAAAAGGCGCTGGATCAGAGAGTTTGCATCTAAAGAAGGGTATAGAATAACAGAAGACGCCATCGATGAGATCCTCTCCTCTGTAGACAACAATACTCAGGAAATGAAGAATTTGGTTGGGTCCATCACAAATTTCCTCAAGATCCAGAAAAGTGAAGATAAAACTATCACGCTGGAGACAATCGAAGCCTACAGCGTAAGAACCAAGGGTGAAAACGGATATTCACTCTTCAGAGCAATAGGAGAAGGAAACCTAGAGAAGGCTCTCCTTTCCGTATCTTCAATACTCCTTAACGACAGTAGGGATATTATCCCGGCTCTCTCTGTCCTGGCCACTTCTTTCAGGCGTCTTGAAGCCTGCATCATTATGCAGAAGGAGAGAAAGAGCGAAAAAGAGATCTTCGATACCGTCACTTTCGTCTCTCCATACCCTTCGCGTCCTGGCGCAAAGAGAAACACGGGAGTTGGCGGAAGAGAGAAAGACTTATATCGAAAGGCCATGAGGATATATACTCTGGAGGATACGAGAAGAATAATCTCTCTCATAGGTCGCTACGATACAGTTCTCAAGTCTTCATCAACTGATCTTTTGAAGCTTTATGCAGAGAATCTTATATATACAATAATAGTAGACAAAGGGAGAGAAACTCCTTTGTCTTTAGATCCGCCAAGCTTAGAGAAAAACTACTTTAAAAGTTAAGTTTACGAAGCACCCTCTCCGCCACAGGAAGTGGAATCTTGGCTCCCTTAGCCAGCTCTTCGGGAGTAAGGGAGAGTATGGCCTCCACACTCTGATAAGTCTGCATTATCCTCTTACTTCTCTCAGGCCCCACTCCATCAATGGATTCCAGGAGTTTAAAGGAGGCGTCCTTACTTCTCATTCTCTGGTTAAAAGACGTGGCGAATCTATGACATTCGTCCCTAAGGGCAATCAAGACCCTTAGCCCTGGATCGCTATGGTCCAAAAGAAGAGAAGTGTTATCAGGAAAGACAATCTCTTCGTGCTTCTCCGCCAGACCCACTACAGGAAAAGAGAGTCCCAATTCGTCAAGAGCTGCAATGGCAGCATTAACCTGCCCTATTCCTCCATCAACCATCAACAAGTCTGGAAGCTGGGCCTTCTCATCCCTCTGTCTCTTATATCGTCTGAATACCGCTTCATGAATAGACTGGAAGTCGTTTATCTCATTTTCTTCCAGGCTCTTCATCGAGAAGTGTCGATACTCTTTGTTGGAAGGGTTACCATCCCTAAAAACTATAAGGGAAGCTACAGTATATTTTCCTGATAGCTGTGCGATGTCGAAACCCTCTATCAGGGACGGAAGTGTGTCGATGTTGGTTATCTCTTTTAGTCTTTCCAAAACTGGAGTGTTATCCACGCTCTTCAGTCTCTTCTCTACGTCCCTGGAGGCATTTTCTCCTGATAGGCGAAGTATTCTGTAGTGCTTTCCATCCTTAGGAATCTCTACCTTCAAAGGTTTTCCCAATTCCTCCTTAAAGAACTTGGATAAGAGTTCAGCGTCAATATCGTGGGATACATATAATTCATGGGGAAGAGTGTCGCCGTCGCTGTAGTATTGGATCAAAAATGAAAGAAGGGTCTCCGTCTCATCTCCAAGACACTCAGCCCTATACATTGCCTTTCCGATTAACCTCCCATCCCTAAACTGCATAATGGAAACAGTACAAAGATATGCCCTCATCTCGATGGCTGCGTAGTCACGGCTATCTTCGCTGGTGTCCATATCATCGACCCCCTGATTACTTTGCATGACAGATAAGGCTTCAAGTAGATCCCTCTTCTTTGCAGCTGTCTCAAAGTCCAGCTTTTTTGATGCTTCAAGCATCTCTTTCTTTACTTTCCTCGAGAGGGATGAATCGTCTCCTGAGAGAAAGTCTTTTACTTCTTTTATGTACTCACCATACTCTTCCTTACTTATGGCACCTATACATGGACCTGAACACTTTTTCATATGGTAGTAGAGACAGGGAGTGGATTTCTTTTTCAGCACGCCTTGGCATAAGCGGAGTGGATAAGTATCCTCAACGGTCTCAAGATACATATCAAGTCTCTTACCATCAGGGTATGGGCCATAGTAAAGACTACCGTCTTTTATTACTCTTCTTGTTTTAAAGACCCTGGGATAATCTTCGTTGGTAATTCTTATCAGGGGATAACTTTTTCCATCTTTCAGAAGAATATTATAGTGAGGGTTATATTTCTTTATTAGATTGTTCTCCAGGACAAGAGCCTCATACTCGTTTCCTGTTATCACGTACTCTATGTTTACAATCTTCTCTACCAAAGCTGCAGTCTTTGCATTTCTATTGGGGAGAAAGTATGAGTTTACTCTCCTTTTGAGGTTCTTGGCCTTTCCCACATATATAACTGTACCTTCGGCATTCTTCATTAGATAACACCCAGGATTCTCTGGTAGTGATCTTGCCTGATCTCTTGCACTTTCGCTCATATTGAAAG
>JALFCJ010000007.1 GCA_022771185.1 Spirochaetales bacterium
TCCTCATTGTTCGCCTTTCTCTCCAGGCTTTCAATCCAAACGGCACCATAACGAATTGCTTTCCTTCCACTGCCGCTTAATTCTCTTAATGCGGAGGGTAGATCAGAAGATGATGAGTATCGGGGGAAAAGCAGGAAGGAGTCTAATGTTGCATCCGCCCCGCAAGATTTAGCTTTTTCTCTGCATAGTGTTGTAGTGAGAGCTACAACCGTAGCACCGCTTTCTTTTCCACTCTTTATTCCTGAAATACTATCCTCAAATACAACAGCGTCTTTCTTGTCGACTCCAAGCTCAACCATGGCCTTTATGTAGATATCAGGGTAAGGCTTATTCCTCTTCACATCTCTTTCTGTCAAAACAAGGTCAAAGTCAGAGGGGGAAAGAGAGATTGAAGCCAAGTTTTCTTCCACCCTCCAAAGAGGAGCAGAGGAAACTACGGCTGTCAATACGCCCTTCTTTCTGGCCTCTCTGACGAAAGCGGAGGCCCCGGGTATTTCTTTTTTTTCCTTGAGAATAAGAGCGTAGTTCTCTCTAAAAAAGGAAAGAGCTTCTTCTAAATCTATCTTAACACCTACCCTTTCTGCAGTATTAATAAATAGGGCGTTCATTCCCATGCCTAAATTTGGAATGATATCCTCTTCTCCCACTGTCTTACCTCGAAGTAAAAAATATCTCTTGACTAACTCTTTAGAAATATCAGCACTATCTGTCAAAACACCATCAACATCAAATAAAAAGGCCTTGGCCATGTTTTCTCCTTTATTATCTCTTAAGAGATATTGAAGATTAATCTCTTTTTTATCAACAAAAGAAGGTATCTAAAATAAAGATAACCTCTTTTGACGAAATACCAAAACACTTATGACAAAAGAACCTCGACTTTTGCCGAGGCTCAATTGAAAAAGAGTTTGTCATCTCTTCGATTTTACAAACTGCCCGTCACCTTCAAGACCCAGATAAATATCGTGGCCCATAATCAGGCGTCCTCTTAGATATGTCATCTTCACCCTGCCCATTACCGTCATTCCTTCATAAGGAGTATAATGACTTTGAGAGTGTGTAGTGTCTTTTGATATTGTCCATATCTCAGATGGATCGAAGAGGACAATGTCTGCGTCTGATCCTTCCTGTAACACCCCCTTCTTTGGATAAAGACCGAAAGCTTTCGCAGGACCTGTAGAAAGAAGATTTACAATCTGCCCCATAGAGAGCTGTCCGCTTACGTGTCCAAAGTTGTAGACGAGGGGCAACAGTTCTTCTGTTCCAGGAATACCAGGGTATATTGTCCTACAGTCGTCACTTTCCAGTTTCTGTTCACGAGTAAATGCACAGTGGTCTGTAGCTACAACTTGTATTTCTCCATCGATCAATGCTTCCTGCAAAGCTTCGTTGTCTTCTTTTGTCCTTAAAGGAGGAGTCATGACATACAATGGTCCGTCAGGGCCTTCCAGCTTAGACCTATCTAAGAATAGATAGTGGGGGGTTGTCTCGCAGATCACTTTGACACCTTTTTCTCTCAGGTCTCTGACAGCCTCCAAGCCAAGCTTTGAAGAGAGATGGACGATATATATAGGCATATCCAGCTCCCCTGCAATCTCTCCAACATATTTAATGGCTCTCGCTTCAGCCTCGGCAGGCCTGAGGTCAGCATGATCTTTAGGCTTATATCCACCTTTCCAGTTTTCGCTTATTTCTGTAATGGTTTTATCGTCTTCAGCGTGCACGCATACTAGGAGTCCCAGTTCCTTACAGATAGAGAAAATCTCCTTTAGTTCATCTCTCTTCTCAACCAGATATCCTACATTCTTATATGTAGTAAAGATCTTGATGGCTCCGACGCCTGCTGTCTTCACTTGGTTAAGCTCAGCTCTTAAAGAGTCTCTAAATGCATATACTCCCTGATGAAGAGAGTAGTCGATACTCATCTCTCTCATCTCTTTCTTTCTGTCTTTTGTGCTTGTCAAAAGAGAGACTTTATTGTCATCGGCAAAATCGATGACTGTTGTTACACCGCCAAAGGAAGCAAGCTTACTTCCTTCCAAGAAAGAATCTGCTGTAACAGTGCCCCTACTTACAAGATGATAATGAGTATGGGCATCAATAATGCCAGGAAGAACACATAAACCTGACGCATCTACAATATGAGTATCTTCAGGACAGTCTTCCACGTTAATATTTCTCGCAATTCTCTTTATGCGGGATCCTTCTACCAAAATATCGCTGTGTCTGGTCCATTCGGTATCAACCACAAGACCATTTTTAATCAATAAACTAGCCATACCTATATTTTGCCCTACTCGTCTCCAGTTGGCAAATTAAATCTCGACTAAGTATGACTTTCTCTTTGTTTTGGTAAAACAAACTCAGTTATATGTCAAGTTAGCTACTATATACCCCTTGTACTGTGCATCAATAAATGTTGGAGTCCCCCCAGGAGTCCAAGTTGGAGCCTTGATTGTCATAGCAATTTTTGCAGGGGAAATAAAACCACTAACGGTGTCTATCCCCGATCTCTTTGAAAAAACAGTAATTGTTCTATTTGCAAGAGAAATATCGGATAGAATTTCTGGCTGAATCTTTCCAATTTCATTACCGTTTTTGTCTGTTACAACAACCCAATAGTTGATATCCTCACTTTTTCCCGTCTCATCAAGCATACGATCCAAAGTGTCAGTTACTTTAGAATCATCCTTGACAAACTTCAAAGTGATGACAGCCCCATCATCATCCGCTAGTTCCCAATGAAAATATACTGCACCTTCTATTGTAGTATCTGTGCTATTTGCCAGAAGAGGGAAAATGTACTTATTGTTTGCAAGAGAACCACTCTCCCCATTACTGGTAAAGTATATGTTATTAACTCCATTTACATCCAGTTTTAATTTAAAATTAACGGGAGAAGGAGCTGTAACAGAAGCAGCTAATGAAAAAACATAAGTTATAGTAGTCAATAAAAATATGAATAGTTTTCTCATGTTGTCGTCTCCACTTTTACTTTTATATTCCCTGAATACGAATTCGCACTCAATGGTGAAGAACCATCAATCACAAGTTTCATTTCAAAGGAATAGACTCTTGGAAAACCAACGGATTCCAGACCAGATTCATTAACTAATACAATCGGATCTGTTTTAGAACTAGAAAGATTAGTAATTCCGGAAGATTCATTTTTCCAATCAACAGAGTAAGTGCCTGTACTATCCTTAAGAGGGCCTGGAGGTGTAATTGTCATTTTTATTCTCTGTTGCACAAAGGAAAGGAGGAAGAAGTATACACTATCTGTCTCCCAGTTCATTGTCTTTGCGTTATATTTGAAACCTAATCCTTTCTCATAAGGAATCACTGTACCAGTGGGGAAAATAGAACTGGTTTGTTCTTTTGTTGATACTCCAAAATACACCGTATTTGTAGTTGTTACACTCAATCGAATGGACTGCTCTACATTTCGAGGTTGCTCAGCAAAAGAACAAGACAAAACAAATATAAGTATTAATGAAATAATCATTTTCCTCATGTTGCTGTCTCCAAAATCATAGTCATTGTACATAGAACGTCATTTGTAAAATTGAAAGTATTTACAGTAGCCTTGATTTCAACAAGAGTGCTTCCATAATGTCTTCCAATTTTTGTAAAACTAACAAGAGTATTTTTGGTTTTAGCGGTTGAATCCAACTCTTTAGATTCACCTTTAGTCTCATCAGTAAATTGATTATATGTACACACAACTGACGCACCTGTGGATGGTGTCAGTTTCAAACTTAAAGTATGAGCACCTTCAACCACAACGTGCCAATAAGCGTACGTAGAAGCAGTTAAAGTTACTGTTTCACCTGTTCCCCAATCATCCCATGTCATCTGCAGATTGTTTCCATCGTAGCCTTTAATATCACTTCCTTTTATGAAGGGAAGTTGAGAAAAACCTATTTTACAATATAAATCATTTCTATCGGTATCAGCCAAATTGAAATAGATTAGGAAGTTTCGTTCCTTTCCTTCACTTCCTTCCACGACGCCAGCTCCCGTTCCTGTATATTCCCAATCATAGCTATTTAGGATATTTCTTGCATAAATGTTAAATATAAGAATCGATGCTATCAGCAGAAATAAAACTATTCTTTTCATATGCTTTGAACCTCCAGTATTATTGCAGAAGTCAAAACTGTACCATATGGAACCCCAGCTGCATCACCAGTAGTTACTTCTACTTTCCAAGAATTTTGATATATAGAGGATTCGCTGTAAGAAGTGTACGTATCAAGTTGGGTTAAGGTCTCTCCTATTGTTCCTTTTGATGCATTTGAACTATCCTTCATGGTTGCCGTATATGAAACAGATTTAGTTCCATTAATCAAGTTTCCGTTTTTTTTAACTGAAAAAGAATATCCCGTCTTACCTGATTCTTTAGGCTTTTGTATCTGCCACCATATATAGAATGATCCAGAACCAATAAGCTGGATATTTCCTTTTTCCGCATTCAAAGTAGGAGTGATTCTCAAAGGCATTTCACTGATATTTGTGATTCCTTCAGAAGCAGGATTTGTAGAAGAAAAACCAAGCCCTAAAGTATATCCTTCACTTGATAATGTAACGGACAAAGATGGAGTTGAAATTGAAGAAAGGGAATCTGTGCCGTTATATACTTTACTTCCGTCCCCAAAAACAGAAGAAATAACGGATGCTATTATTATGATCAATAATATCCTTTTCATAATTATACTCCTGTAGTAATCGTCATGGTAATCTCTGTGGTGTAAGTCCAAGTCTTAGAATGATTACTTTTTGAATATGGTACGGTCGATAATAGTAATAACAATCTATGGTCGTCCATTACCCCATTAGAAGGATCAAAACTATAAAACACTGAATTTGAATCAAGATTATTTATTTTTAAACCAATACTTTCTTGCGAAGGATCAGTAGTATTCGTCAAAGGATTCCATTTCAACTTCACAGAGAAATCATACAAAGAAGCAACTCGGAAATATGCATAAA
This sequence comes from Spirochaetales bacterium, assembly GCA_022771185.1. Lineage (GTDB taxonomy): Bacteria > Spirochaetota > Spirochaetia > Sphaerochaetales > Sphaerochaetaceae > Ornithospirochaeta. Next base: position 4,993 of record JALFCJ010000007.1, read on the forward strand.
TGGAACCCGTGGCAATGAATTTTCCATCATCCTGAACAGATTCAGTCAAAACCAACCTGTAATCATTTGCAATCGGAATAATTGTTTCTCCTGTCACAGTTTGCTTGTTTAAGGTGTAACCTATTGCAAGACTATTTTTTACATCGGTGGAACCTTGTTTAAAAATAGTCGTCAAATCTGAAGATAGTGTCAAAGATGTGTTTCCCGATATATCATTGCCGGAGTATGGAGATGCATAAAGAAAAAGTACTGATATAAAAACTATAATAAAAAGAGCAAGCGTTTTTCTCATATCACTACCACCTTTAAAGTTAGTGCTGCAGTAAAACTTGAAGAAGAATATTTCACATCTTCCATTGAGATAAATGCAGAATAATTTGCAACTCCAAAGTCAACGCCATCAGCGCTGTTAATAGTTGCGACGGTGTTTGAACCTGAGGTTAAAATCTTTCTAGTACCATCTTTACCCTGAATAAACTTCATGGTGCTGTTACCGTCTGTCAATCCCTCTGGGACATTATCAAGAATCAATTGTACGTTTAATCGAGATGCCACTTTCCAATACACTGAAAACTGTACTTTTCCAGTGTAGCTATATCCACCAGTTGAAATAGCATGACTATTATAGGAAAAACTTAAAGATGAACCGGATATATCTAATGATCCTGCATCATCGGAAGAGAAACCAAACAAATACCTATCTGGTGGAATTGTCAAATTAAGAGGCGTAGAAGTCCCTACCTCTGTTACCGCACTTACTAATGCTGGAACAAAGAACAAAACTACGAAAATAAGAATTGTTGCCTTCAATTTTTTCATCATTCTCATACCCTAAATATTAGTTACTGTCAGCGTAAGTTTGCATCCATATTGACCATATGCTTTTGTTTTTATCTGCTCCAAAAGACTCAGATTTAATTCGCAAATACCCTGTGTATAAATCTGAGGTTTTGTTGAATCTTTGATAGTGATATTGATACTATCTGTTGCATATTTACTTCCGGTAATTGTACTGGTTATATCTGCAGATTGTCCCATCCAAGTAATTGCGTCAGATTTGGTTACACTAATCTTGTAATCTATCTTCTGATAATCAGCAGCTGTGGATATGTCTTTTCCTTTCAGAATTAATGGTCCATCTGCAGTTAAAGAAACTTTCAAGTTTGTTTCACTTGTCATTATTTTCCAATAAAACCAAATTTTCATACTTCCACTATAGTCAAATTCGGTTCCAGTTTTTTTCAACACAACACTATGAGAAGTACTAAGAGTGGATGCTGTCGCATTCTTAGCATCATCTACACTATTAACAAACCCTATCGCCACACTATCAATTGCAACAGAAAGAGACACATTCCCTGTTGTACTTTCGGAGGCAAACAATACACCTAAAGAGAAAAAACCAGTCAATACTAATATAATAATCCTTTTCATTTTTCTTCCTCCTCAGGAATTGATAGTAAGAGTAAGCTTTAATTCTGCTTGATATTTACCATATCTCTTATCAGAAATATCTGTTGATGGAATCGTAACAACAATCCTTGCGACACCCTTGACCATGTTCCACTCTGCACTTGATCCTCTTAGAACTGTTTCAATAATCTTTGATGAAGTACTACTGGAGTTCAACTCAACACCCTCTTCCAGATTTGTTTTATTGATTCCATCCCAGTAACATCCAGTGTCACAGATAACATTTAAATCAAAATGCATTATGTCATTAGAATCTGCTGAATAATTTGTTCCATCATACCAAGTAAAAGGCCTTACTATATCTAACTTTAATGAAATAATTGATGCATCATATATTCCTCTGTAGTAAAGATATATGTTTCCATTATCTTCAGAAGATAAGTTAAATGATTCATCAAGAGAAGGCTTCTTCATATTGAAAGAGCTCTGACTCGATCCTGATTCAGCGTTGGAGATAGAGTCAGAAAACCCTATCTCCACACTGTTATCAGGAATGGGGAGTAGTACAGAAGCCTCAACTAATGTGTTTAATGCAAAAGCACAGTTAAGGATAGATACAAAAAACAGAATCCAAACTATTCGTTTTATCATGTTGTTGTTGTCAGCGTTAATGTCATTTTAGTTTTGTAACTACCATATTTTAAAAGACTAATATCCGTTTCAGAAATATTAATCTCTACCTGAGCGACACCACTTACAACGAAATTTGTTGAGCTTCCATGAATATTTGATTCCAATTCTGCAGTTTTGCTATCAGCAGCAGAATCAATTGTTATTCCTGCATTTTCTATAGTTGAGGAGTTTGTTCCATCCCATTTAAAAACAATGTCTTTTGGCTTTTTTACAGTAGCTCTATAATGGATACTAGATCCGTCAAAAGTGAAAGGGCCATCTATTGAAAACGACAATTTATATGTATTTACACTACCTACAACACCGCGATAGAAAATAAAGACTTTGTTACTGTATGTGGTTTCTGCAAATTTCAAATCAGCAGTCAAAGGTATACTTCCTAGATGAAAATCAGAAGAAGCAGAAGTACCTGCCAATGCTTTATCATTATCTTCTGCAAAACCAATATTCACTATATCAGTTGGAGTATCTAAATAAACTGAAGTATCTACCGCAAATACACAAAATACAGCGGTCATCATTAAAAATAGCGCTATAATTTTTTTCATACTTTCCTCCTATCATGATGATGTCTTAACAGTTGCTGTAATAACTGCTTTATATATGAGAGCTTCTTTTCCATAGATATTCTCAGTTGAAATACTTACCGGCAGTCTCCCATTACTACCGTAAACAGTCGTATCTTTCTTAAATGCAGTACCCTCTTTTGTTGTATTGTCTGATACATCTCTTGTTAAAGTGATTGAAGACCCATGTCCTTCTGCTTTACCAGATAGGGAAATAGTTGTGAACGACACATTCCAACCTATTTTTTTCGCATCATTTGTTGTTGCTACCATTGGACTATCAATCGAAAGAATGATGTCTACATTATTCTTTGAAATAATATTCCAATTTAAATACAAGTCATTACCCTCAGCAATCCAAGTTGTAGTCTCTTGCGCTAGAGTAGCTGGAAGGGTCAGTGTGTACCAAGTCGTTGGTTCATTACCCTTTGAAAACCATACCAAGGCAATGTTCTGATTTAAATCCAAAACTACATTTGTTTGGGCAGCAACTGTACCCGGATCACTACTAGGAACAACAGCTGTTTCCGCAAACGCCGTCATGATTACTCCCATGACAAGGAGAACTGCGATAAATCTTTTCATAATTCCTACTCTCCTATAAAAAGATTCAATTTTACTATGCCGGAATAGTCCCCCGGCACGACATCCACGATTCCCTTTGCAAATATGTCTAATGGGATGGAATCACAATCCCCATAGACAGTTGTGTCGGTGCGTTCATAAACAACACCGTCATCAAAGATGGCTTCAGAATTTATTGTTTTTTCGTCACCATCCTTGTTTATAAAACTGATGGAAACAGGAAATTCCCCTATTCCACCGCTTATAACAGGCTTAATTCTCGTTAATGGGGAAATTGAAATCTTCATGATAAATGGCTTTGAAGAGAATACTTTCCACCATAGGTATACCTTCTGATCTCCGAGAGTTGCTTCTTTTTTATCCTCCGATACAGTGAGATCAACTCCACGAGCTGTGATATCGTCAACTTCATCGTAAAGAGACTTTATTTCGTTGGAAGAGAAACCAAAAGAATAACGAGCGTTTACTTCAGAATTCAGGTCCAACGCCACCTGAACACTGTTATCGGCAATATTTTGGGCATAAATAGTCCTATCCTTTGAAAACAAGGATAAAGAGAGGAAAAATAGTATTATCATCCACCTCTTGATACTATTCATCTTCAGATCGCCTCCAGAGAAATATTCACAATAGCTTCGTATTCGCCAGCCCAAGCATTGTCATCAACAGACCATTCAAATAATAGAGAAGCAAACTCAACCCCATTTCTTGGGCCTTGTGGGAGGACTGTCATCTCAATAATACCCTCGCCTACTTCTTTTACATTTATGCCATCCACAGGATATTCAGGGTCTTTGAAGATAACACTCATTGGGATATATTTATTTCCCATCTTTCCAACCCAGCCATCTCCTGCATCTACATGTATCAGAGCAGAATACTCTTCACTCTGATTTCCATAGTAAAGAAGAGAAAGTTCGAGGGCACTTACTCCACTTTCGAGGAAAGAGAGTGAGAACATACCATTATTCTCAACAAGCGTTTCTGTCCCTGTTTCAAGTTGAAGCTCAAAAACCAGGTGATCCATTCTCATGGCTCCAGATGGATATGAGACGGCATAGTCTTCAGGGATACGGGTCCTGATGACTAAGGGTTTTTCCATATCTTCTGCAGAGATAAGAGAAACAATGAATATAAGTATCAAAAATAGTATTTTTCTTTTCATTTTATTTCTCCACAAGGACATGTATATAAATGTCACCTTCATACTTTCCTGCTGCCAAAGTTACATCTGACTGCTCAATTTTTACTTGCATAGTACCGTTGTATGAACGGTTATATTTTGTTTTGTTTTTATGCTCTTCATCGTTAAACGTAACTTTATTCTGCCCAACAGTACCATTAAGCTTGATAAAATTAACTGGAAGAGAAGTAACCGATAATTTTGACGTGTCAAAATAATCAGTACCATCAAAAGCACTTATTGTTCCGTCATCTCCAACGACTTGGACATCAAACTTGATACTATTTGTTGTAGTCAACGTATCGCTGTAAGTCAGGTCATCTTTTTTTAGTGTAAATCTATCTCCTTTAACAGTAGCAACAGGAGAGGAAGAAAGGAAAATAGCGGCATTGTTTGCTGCTTGGTTACCAGTATTTTCTCCATTTATAAGGAAAGAAATATATCCAACAGATATCCATTTACCCCTGTTGTTTACACCTAGATCTAGATTCTTTGCTTCTGGGTAAGTCTGAATATCTAAAGCTACTTTATAAGTAGAACTATTTTTATGATTTTTAGCAGTTGTATCGTGTTTATAGTATCCAGAAAATGGAATGACTAATTCTATTGGAGTAGCTAGATCATCGTGTTCTATCTTGATTGTAACAAGAGCTGTATAATCATCTGCTTCAATTAACGGATATATTACATCACGTCCGTTTTCTACAACAGTAAGACGATCACTTTCATAATCCATGGCATAACTGCTTCCACCAAGATGTTTTACTGGAAGGCAAACTACGACATCAAACCAGAAATTATCATAATCTTTATTCATTATATACTGGTATACTGGGTTGTCATTACTAAGCTTGAATCCATCTCCACGTTTAGTAGTACCATCCTTTTTAAAAGAAGGATTGAACTCTATTTCAAAAGGCCTTTTGAATGTAGGGTTTGAAATACTTGTCATGTACATTCCGTTAGGACAGCTAATTGAAACAGTGAAGGGTTTTTCCCTAGAGGACGTATCGGTTATTCCCCAAAAAGAAATCAAAGCAATCATTTCATTGTCTGAGCTATTAGGTACGCTTTCTTCCCCGTTTTTGTTCCAAGGTCCTCCTTGGTAGTAAATAGAGCCAATAGGGATACCAGAGAAGCCGTTAAAAGTGGAGCCAGCTGATGTCATTGCAAATAGAGAAACTATAGATAGAATAAGTATGAAACTAAATATTAACGCTTTCTTCATATTGACTCCAAAACAATTGTCACTAGAGCCGAATACTCTCCGACAGGTACAGTATCACCATAGTTTTTTATTCTGTTGGTAGAAGACTCAGTAAACATAAAGTAAATATCACCATCCACACTTCCGCTTATTCCATGGTCTGTGATTCCAGAAGGAAGGAACTGGAAATCTATGTATCCATCAGCTGAAAGACCTTTCTCTGTAGAAACGCCTGTATTGGGATCTACATATTTAACGACGCTTCTCTCGTTATCGACTTTAAATACGCCAGATTCACTCTTGCTGTTTCCATGGGAATCGAAATATCCAAAGTTATATGTAAACTTAAGAAAATAAGGGAGATAACACTTAGCATCATTTGTTCCATCTTTATAAGTGTTCTCACTTGCCAGTAGTTCTGGCTTTATTTTCATTTTAAAGTCTGTGTTAGTAACAAGAGACCAATTGGCAATAGTTCTTCCATGCTGCATGACTTCAAACTGCACAAGATCATCTTCAATATCGAAAGGCATTCCCATGATAAATGCTGTAGACTGTGTAGCTATCGGTGATACTGTTGCTCTTATAACTTTGCCAGAAGCTCCCTGTATCTTAAAATACTTTGAAGTCTTTGTGTCTTGTACTGTAGCAGCATAGATGAGGCTGGAAATTAAAATGAATAACAGTGAAAAACAAACTATCTTTTTCATCATATCGCCTCCAAAGTAATTGTCACATCAGCCATATAGAGACCATTTCTTTCTGGCGTATCAGCTGCAGTTTTATAAGAAATCCTATCAATCGAAATACCCACAGAACCCAGTGCTCTCCAGTTTTCATACTTTCCTGTCTGGATATTACTTATAGTCCATTTACTTACAAAAGCTTTAGGATTTGAATCTGAAACAGTAATATTAGAAGGAGATAAAGTAGGCGTACTAGCTTTTCCACCCTTCTCTCCTGTCGACTTATAAGTTGATGTAAAGACGCAAGAGGTATCTCTCATCTCATAATAAGCGGTAATTACATGAGAAGAATCTTTTACAGTGCCATCGGAATTAGAGTGGACAAGAGGCCCGATTGAAACAGATAACTTAAAGCTACCATTGTAATTGCCATCCACATGGAAAGAGAATATTACATGCCTGTCATAGGGCTCTACGCTATATGATGTGTCCTCTGAATTGTTTTTTAAGTTAGAAGTATAATGAGAGAGGTCCAGCTGATTGCCAGATTTAATTGTTGTCAAGTTTGCCTCAAGAGCATCATAGGCTTCCATAGTGATATGAGGTTCATCATATGTTCCAACCTTATATGCATTGATTTTAAAGGAAGTAGTACCACTTATTGCATAAGCACTACCAACTAAGATCAAGAATAACAGGAAACTTAAAGCAATTCTCTTCATACAGCCTCCTCACCATAAATCATTTTCCAGAAAGCATTGGCAGTAATATTGGAAGTGAGTGTATAGAGTCTTGTCCTCATATATGGATATGGGAGGGAATCATCAGGGAGAGACTCCTCGCCTTCCACCATGCCTATTCTGTCATAACGGTTAGAGTCAGTGACAACGAGGATATTCATGACCCATACTCCGTTTTCTTTTGTATCGAACACATACTCGCCTTTATCCATCTCAGAGAGCACGAATACTCCGTTTCTATCTGTAAATAGATAAAGATCTGTATCTTCAAGTGTTATTCCGCCGTTTTCATCTCTCTCCAGTTTATAGACAGGGGAAGAGCCGTTGGACCATATATTCCCTTCATCATCTGTTACTGTTCCAGAGAGTGTAAACTGCTCCTTACCCTCTAAGACCAATACGTATCCCTTTCTCTCTAGAATTGGAGCGTAGACATTGAATGTCTCTGAGCCGCCAAGAGAATCTTCGTTATAAGAATAGAGGGAGAGAGATGTGGCTGTAGTTGTGCTTAGGCCTTTATATAAAGTATCGCCAAGAGGTGAAGAAGGAATATCTTGGCTAGATGAGCCTACTTCTCCTACTGCAAGCGTATTCTTCTTTATAGCTCCCTTCTGTCTGATCAATAGGAAGTTTGATGGAATAGAGGATGAGATAGTCCATAAGCCCTTTTCAGCAACAAGCAGCGTTGTCGAGGCAGAAAGAGAAGCGTTTATATTCTTCATTCCACTATTTCCAGATAGTGCTCCAGAGAAGGAGAAGACGCTGCCTGAATGTGAGAAATCAGAAGAGAAAGAGTATTTCTCTATATCACTCAGATCAGTAGTCTTTGTCTTTGCCCAGAAGGATGTGGAGCCAATAGAGAAAGAAGACGAGATGGATGTTTCCTCTAAACTGGAAGAAAGAGTATTTGAAACTGGTCCAAGTTTGAAGGAAGCAGATACTCTGGCTTGATGGGAAATAGGGTTATCGCCTCTCTGACTGAATGTGGAAGATAGAGAGAGTCCCACCTTTCCAAGAGTAAAGGAAAGGGATGATGAAATATACCACTGAGAGTATTCGATGTACCCTGGGACCAGTGTTCCTGATAGAGATAACGAATACCCCATATCAAATACTGAACCACTGAAAGAAGCGGAAGCAAAGATAGAATGCTTGTCGTCCCTTTCCCAATTAGATGGGCTAGTATAACCGAGAGTAAAAGTCATAGCCTTTACAAGTGAGAAATCAGTGTAGAACTGCTGAGATGCCCTGGAGTAAATCAAAGGCAGGGATAATCCTCCGTCTACACTCAAAGAAGAAAGATTAAGGTTCATCTTCGCTGTACCGAAGGCGTTGGCAAAAGTAAACTCGCTATTGAGTTTTAGTGACGGGTTAAACGAGTAGAGAGTATTTGGGCTTGTCTTGAAAGAAAGAGTAAAGGAGCCTGTAAGGGTATCTGTCAGACCTATATTCAGGTAAGACGATAGTGCAACGTCCCTAACGTCATATCTTAGTTTCTTGTTTCCCAATAGATAGAAATCTACTTGGAAAGGGTCTCTCTCACTATCCCAAGTGACACTCTTTCTGCCTACAGCAAAGGCTGCTCCATAATAGGATTCCCCCTTCATTAATAGCGATGAGGAGTAGTTTACGTCCATTTCGATTACATCTCCCTGGCTTCCATCCAAAGGAGTAATCTCGATTCTTATGTGGTTTGCGCCTGTATATAAGACAAAGTCCCTTAGGGAATAAACACCCTTGTTAAGCGTTCTTCTAAAGATCTCTTTATCTCCATTATAAACTCTAACATCACTGTCTTTCTCTACAGTAATAGTCTTTTCAAGACTGCTTCCTCCCCTTTCTCCATTTCCATACTGACTGGACTTGTCGAAGCGGATACCGAAGGGGGTACCGGATGTAGACTGTAAGTCTGCTGATACATTTCCCCACTGGAGTCTAATAGATTCATTTTTAAAATCTTTCCAGAAATAATAAGAGCCCCAATCAATATATGCCTTTCCGCCACTGTAACCTGCATTCCAAGTAAAGCGGCCATAGGAATCCAGTATTCTGAAGTTATTGGTGCTCTGCAAAGATACTCTCAACCTAGAAAATACATCCTCGTTTTCTATGTTCGATAACGAAGCGGATAGAGTGAATGAAGAAGACACATACCAAGAAGCTGGAGTCAAAACTGTTGCTCCTGCAATAGGTCGAGGCTGGGATATGCTGTTACTTCCTCTGATAGAAATAACTCCCATTGGCATATCTGAAGCGTCAAAGTCCACTAATACAGTGTATGTGATTGTATCGGCATAAGCTTCGACACCAAGAGAAGCGAGCGTATTCGTATCTATCCACTCCATATCTAAGCCAAAGATTCTATCCAAAGCTTCTTTTGTCAAATATGAGAGAGAGTATTCTTTAAGTTCTGGATATGAGAGATATGCTTCACCATTCTCTATATAGACAGTGATGACACCGACTTCACTACTGTTTATATAGAGATCAAACCAATATATGCCGTCAAATAGATCAAAGGAATCACCTGAGACATAGAAGTCTGCCCAAGGATCAACTTCTTCCTTCACTTCGACTTTTTCATCGACAAGTGTTCTCACCGGTTCAATAAATGTAGGAGACGAAGGAATCAAAGTTCTTTCTACGCTGATTATTTCTGGTGTCTCAGGCACCAAGACAGATTCAACTGCCACAAAAGAAGGAGAAGAAGGCACAAGAACTTCTTCTGTGGAAATAAAGGTAGGAGCAGAAGGGATTAAGACTTCTTCAGTGGAGGCAAAAGTAGGAGGAGTTGGAACTATTACTGTTTCAGTAGTTACGAAAGAAGGAGAAGTAGGTATTACTATTACTTTTTCCTCCTCAAAAACTGGTGTAGGAGGAATAGCAGAAGATTCTTCTTTCTCAGGCTCTACTCTCTCTTCAACTCTCTCTATTTCTTCTGTCACCTCAGGCATAGTAGGGATGACAACATTATACTCTTCATAAGGAATATCCTCTTCTCTGTTACTGATAGGAGGATTTTCAATAATCTTTTCCTCCAATGTATGTAGAAGTTCTTCAGATTCTATTTTATCTTCACAAACTATTATTTCTAATTCCCTTCTCGTCTCCTCTGGGCTTGTACCAAAATAAAGATGGAAAAGAAGTAAGGCCAAAAGGAGAACGAGAAGGAAAACTATGCAAAATACATAAAGAGGCTTTTTATCATGAATAAGACTTCCTTCATCTAGTTTGTCGATAAAAAGAAAGACTTTTAAAATGATATAAACACCAACAAGAGCCACACAGAACAGGCATATTGCAATAACAGATGCCCCCGGAGATTTCGGCTCAAGCAAAGTAAGGGCTGAGCCTAATAAAACCAGGCTTAGTCCTACAGCACACAGTACCAATGAAATCAATGGTAAAGGTCTTTTTTTCATATTCTACTCCGGATAATCACTCCTAAATTAATTTGACCAAGAGTAGTTGTATTTGACTTCTGGAGTGAAGCTTGTAGCTTCAGAGAGAGAAGACGGAATATCCATAACAATTCTGAGGGATGCACCACATAGGAGGTTGGAACCCTTTATAGCACCCATGTCTTCATCAGTGAGTGTATATGTTCCTCCCTTATTACCTTTTACAGTAATTGAAAGATCATTCAAAAGCTGATGGACACTTCCTTTGTTGTCGATACGGATCTCAAGTTTGCCTTCTTCGTTGATAGTAGCCGATGAGGCTACTTTTTCTACAATCTTTCCAGGCTGGACATAAGCTGATGTGGAGTATACGAACAAGAAGCTGATCATCTGTCCCTCTCCCTCGCTTTTGGCACCTGTAGAATATGGAATCTGCTCACTAATAATTCTAAAAGAAAGCTCCTCTGTGACAGTCCTTGGGCCTCTGTATTGTACCCTTACAAGCTGTGTAGACTGAGGAGTGATAATCATCTTAGATGGCTGGATAGTAAAGTATGCAGAGGCATCCTCATTATACTCTTCTCCATCAATTGTAATGCTGCGCTTCACGGCACTGACTTCAATTGCTATTGGAGAGTCTGAGTCGTTGACGATTGTATAAACTTTTGCAGACCCGCCCCCTGTAGGTTCGAAGGTCACATTTAATGGTGAAAATTGATAAGCAAAGAGAGTTATGCTCACCAATACAAACAATACAAGCGAAGCAAACAAACGTTTCATATACTACCCTTTATAAATGTTAGTTAACACAAACACTTATTTTTCCCGATAGTACCCCCTCCCGTTTAACAAAAGTATGACAAATTATTCAGATAGACAGAATGTGTAATATTTATAGCATTCTACCTAAAATAAAATACGAATATATATAAATAACGGATATTATTAAAATTTATTTTGAAATATGAAGTTAAAATCGTTTTATTTGTATAAAAAATAAAAAAAGATGATATATTAGTTTCATGAATAATCTTTCTCTTTTTATTCATAGACAAATATATCACTAAAATAGTAACAAAGAGTAATAATTGGCTAAATAATATCACTTAACCTTTTAGAGTAAAGCCAAAACCATAGATTGTGCTTTCTTTCCAATACATGTTTAGAAGAGGGAATCTTCCTATTTTCATAAAGCCATCCAGAGTCAG
>JALFCJ010000131.1 GCA_022771185.1 Spirochaetales bacterium
GCTGAGAGCTGGTATAAGAATGTGTATTCGCCGATAATTGAAGCCATAGATAAGGAGCATCTCAGGTCTCATTTCCCAGGTTCCACTGATGGAGACATGTATATGTGGCTGGTAAGGCGCTGGGATGAGATGAAGCGTATCGATGCTCTCTCTACAGAAGAAGATGCAGCCAAAGACGTTATCAAGAATGATGATAAGAGCACCTTCAGACATTGGTTGGAATATATAAAAAATAAGCTTTCAAGAAAATAAGAGGAAAAAATGAGTAAAGCGGATCAGATTTTTATTGCAAACATAAAAGATATTCTGGAAAACGGCTTCTCCGACGAGGGCTTGGAAGTGAGACCTCATTGGGCTGATGGTACTCCTGCCCACTCTATTAAGAAGTTTGGTATTGTAAATAGATATAACCTGAAGGAAGAGTTTCCTATCCTTACTATCCGTAAGACATACCTTAAGAGCGCAATAGATGAGATGCTCTGGATATGGCAGAAGAAATCCAACAAAATCTCAGACCTTCACTCTCATGTATGGGACAGCTGGGCTGATGAAAATGGAACCATTGGTAAAGCTTATGGTTACCAATTGGGAGTAAAGCATAAGTATAAAGAAGGGGAGTTCGATCAGGTTGACAGAGTCCTCTATGACTTAAAGCATAATCCTCAGTCAAGAAGAATACTTACCAATATCTACAACCACCACGACCTCTCTGAGATGATGCTTTATCCATGTGCTTACTCTATGACATTTAATGTCTCAGGCCGCACGCTCAATGGAATACTTAATCAGCGAAGCCAGGATATGCTCACAGCCAACAACTGGAATGTGGCCCAGTACGCTGTACTGATGTATATGATGGCTCAGGTCTCCGACTTGGAGGTTGGAGAGCTGGTACACGTAATAGCAGACGCCCATATATACGACAGGCATATTCCTATTGTTAAAGAGATCATCGAGAATGAGCAGTATCCAGCTCCAGAGTTTGTAATGAATAAAGAGATCAAAGACTTCTATGCATTTACTACTGATGATTTCAAGCTTAAGGGTTATGAGTGCAATAAGAAGAAGTATGATATTCCGGTTGCAATCTAGGAGGAGAGATGAAAGCTATTCTGCATTGTGACAAGAAATGGGGGATTGGAAAGAAGAATGATCTTATGTTCCGCCTTCCAAAAGATATGAAGTTCTTTCGTTCCACTACTCTTAATAAGATAGTGGTCATGGGCTCCAATACTCTTCTCTCTTTTCCAGAGGGCAAACCCCTTCCAAAGAGGAAGAATATTGTCCTTTGGCCAGGAGGAGACAAAGAAAGGGCAGATAGAGATGGATTTATTATGGTAGAGTCCCTTTCTGAGCTTTTCTCTCTTCTCTCCACGCTTCCTTCTGAAGATATATTTGTTATCGGCGGGGCCATGATGTATCACACAATGCTGCCATATTGCAGTGAAGTGTTACTTACAAAAGTGGACGCAGACGGAGGCGCCGAAGTCTTCTTCGATAACTTGGATTCTCTTCCTTCTTGGAGGGAAGTCGCTTCCTCTGGGCCGGTAGAAGACAACGGGTATACTATTCGTTTCACAACATATAGAAACTCGTCTCCACTTCCGTTGAAGTAAAAATAAGAGATAATACTCATATTAAATGAGCAGTGAGAGGGTCCTCTGACCCTCTTTTCACAAAGCCATAAAGCTCTCTGTTATTTCCCTGATAAATCTATTTTCAATGAAGGGAAGGATACGTTGTCTAGTAGCAATAGACCAGATTATAGATGGGTAGATAGACAATATTTCCATGGCTTTAATGTTTCCTTTATCAAAATATAGGCTTTTCTTCATGGGACAAGAAAGAGGATTGGTCGTCGTTTTACTCGAATCCAAATAGTTATTGCATTGTTTTCTTCTCTATGAATACTTCTTATCAGGTAATTCCTTTTATAGTAAGAGAATGCCCGGTTTTTCCGAAATTTTTCACTTGTTTTTGCCCGGTTTTTCCAATAAAAAAAGGGTAATTATGTCATTTTTTCAAGATACGAAATCCCAAAAAGTGTCATTATTTCAAGAAAATAGAATTGTAAGTTATATGTGTAGGTAATAAAAATAACGGCAACATAACACAAACGCTATGCTGCCGATTGTTCTAATTGAAAGTCTAGTTCAGAGAGACTCTATTTTGTATTCTTCTTTTTTCTTCTGGAACTCTTCCACTGTCATGTTTGCTGATTCAGCAGCATCTTCAATCGAAAGTTTTCCATTTTTAATAAGATTATTCAATGTTCTTAATTGCCCCTCAACGAGTCCATCTATACGACCAGCCTTTTCATATGCTTTACCTATACCGTCCATCTTTTCCACCTCACTTTCAAATTTCTCGGTCATCGCTATT
>JALFCJ010000073.1 GCA_022771185.1 Spirochaetales bacterium
CCTCTGCAATCTACTTCAAACATTATTTTTCCTCCTTAATCTTGCTATTGAAGAATGCGATTAGAAGTGCAATCACGATTCCAATTATTACAGCACTCTTTCCCCAGACATTTGGTCCGGTTTCAGTTGCATTTCCAACTAGCTTGAAGTTATGGGCGAATGCTGCTCCCACAAATAGACCAAGTACTGTTATTGCACTGTCTGTGCTGCCTTCTCCTGCCATAATCAGCTGTCTTAGAGGGCATCCTCCGAGAAGAACGGAACATAGTCCTACAAGAAGCATTCCCAAGAAGTTCCAGATATGGTTTGTCTGTGCAACTGGCTGACCAGTGAAACCAAGCTTAAAGGAACCAGTAATAAGGTTACCAATAAGTGCCACGACAAAGATCATCACACTGCCTAGTACCAGTGTCCAATCCTTTAATAGGATGACATCTCTTATTCCACCAGCCATACAAAGCCTTGTTCTCTGAGCAATAGCTCCAACGATTACTCCGATAAGAAGAGAGAGTAATAGAGGAGCATGCATGCTTCCGGGTCCTGACTCGCTAAATGCAAGAAGAGATGGGAATGCTATAAGTGTTACTAAGAATACGATGTTTACTACAGGAAGAGCTACGCCTTCTATTTTATTTTGCTTATAAGCTCTGCCGAGAGAGAAACCACGGGAGATAAAGAAGCATCCTACTGCGATTCCTGCTGTAAAGCCAAAGAGACCCACAAGAGCGTTAAGGTCACCGCCAGCTAATCTCAATACCATTCTCAATGGACATCCGAGGAAAGTAAGAGCTCCTATCATTACAAAGAAGCCAAGAATAAACCTTATGAATGGACTGGAACCTCCACGAGGTCTGAACTCTCCTTTACAAAGTGAAATCAAAAATGATCCCAACACAATCCCTATAACTTCGGGCCTCATGTATTGCACTACTCCCGCCGAGTGCATTTTTACAGATCCCGCCATATCTCTTATAAAACAAGCGATACAGAATCCCATGTTCTTTGGATTACCAAAGATAGTAAGAATTATAGCAGATAACCCTACTACTCCTCCTGCAATCATTAATCCAATCTTTTCTTTTGATATTTTCATATATCCTCCAGTACACTATTCTATCCATACTATTTTTAAAAATACAATGAAAAAATAAAACAAAATGCAACATCTCCCCATTTTGTTTCCCATTATCTAATGGAAAGTGTTATTATAGAGTCGTGAATAGAATTTACCTCGATAACGCAGCCACATCCTTTCCCAAAGCCCCAGACTTGGGAAAAGTAATGGCGGATTATATAGAAAATGGAGTCGTCAACCCTAATAGAACAGAAAGTGCCCTTTCATATAGGGCCTTCGATATTTCATTTGCACTGAGAGAACATATTTCTTCCCTCTACAACTACCCACACCCAGAGTGCATTGCATTTACAAGAAATATCACAGAGGCCTTGAACTGGCTCATAAAAGGGACTCTAAAGAGAACGGACCATGTAATTGTGTCAAGTAATGAGCACAATGCAGTAATGAGGCCTCTTAGGCAAATGGGAATAAACTGCTCCCTCATACCTTCATCTTCCCGCGGCTATAACGACTACTCTACACTCCCCTCTCTTATCACACCAAATACAAGAGCCATAATTATTAATGCTGCAGGAAACGTATCAGGAGCTGTCCAAGACTTGGAGACACCGGCGGAGTTTGCAAAAAAACATAATTTATTGTTTATCATCGACTCAGCTCAGGCTTCTCCATTTATAAATATCGATATGGATAAGCTAAATGCATCTGCTGTAGCTTTTACAGGACATAAAGGACTATTAGGTCCACAAGGAATAGGAGGAGCAATAATAAGAAAAGAGCTTGCCCTCTCCATAGACCCACTCATTTCAGGAGGAACAGGAAGCAGAAGTGACAGTGAAGAAGTGCCAAATCTTCTTCCCGACAGGCTCAACCCAGGAACGGAGAACATGCCTGGAATAATCGGATTAGAGCACTCACTTTCTTATATATCCAATAACTTTTCTTCTCTCTATAGAAACGAAAAAGAGATGACAGAGATGCTTATGGAGGGTCTTTATAAGATAGATGGAATAAAACTCTTTGGCGCAGGACTGGTCGAAAAGAGAACTAATGTAGTCTCAATACAAACAGAGGAAATAGATGAAGCGGAGGTATCTGCTCTACTTTTAGAAAGAGGTGGAATAGAAACCAGAGTGGGGTTACACTGCTCACCTTCCTCCCATAAAACACTAGGTACCTTTCCAAGAGGAACACTACGTTTCTCTCCTGGTCCTTTCACAACAAAGGATGAAATAAACGAAACTCTCACTCTACTTAAGGAGATAATGAAAAATGCATAAGGAACTATACTCTACCCTCTACTCTTTACTTCAAAAAGGTGATGTGGAAAGAAGAACAATCTTCCCTGATAAAGTGGCGTTATTTCAAAACGGAGAAGAGAAATATAAAGAAGGAGACGGAGACTGGGAAAACCCTGATTTAATAGAAAACATAAAACCAGAACCGCACTTAGTCATCTTCGGAGCAGGCCATGTATCGAAAGCCATAGCAGAGATAGCCCATGTACTAGAGATGAAAGTCACAGTGATAGACGAAAGAGAGGAAGTATTAAACAGAGACAGGTTTAATCATGGAGAAGAGCTTATTCTTGAACCTTACTCGTCTTTTCTATCAAAAGAATCCCCTTTCTTCCGTCCCTACTACATAATAGTAACTCACGGCCACACATATGACAGAGCATGTCTGGAATGGTGCCTAAGATCAAACTATGCATATCTGGGTATGATAGGAAGTAAAGGCAAGGTGTCCTCTACTTTCTCTCTCTTAAAAGAAAATGGATTTACAGAAGAAGACTTGAAGAACGTTCATGCCCCCATAGGACTTTCTATCGGAGCTGTAACACCAGAAGAGATAGCAATCTCGATCCTCTCTGAAATAATCAGCATATTCA
>JALFCJ010000084.1 GCA_022771185.1 Spirochaetales bacterium
TGAGTGCCATGCAAAAAAATAAAATACATCTCATCCATAATGCATTTGATATCATCTACCTTATTTTGGGACCAATTGTAGCAGCCGTAGGTATCGCTTTGTTTTATACACCAGCCAAAATTACATCAGGAGGCGCCAGTGGTGTAGCAAACATTCTATATAACCTTTTCGGCTTCGATCTTGGTCTAGTCACTTTTTTAGTAAACCTCCCTCTTATTGCCATAGGAATATTTGTATTTGGCCTTAAGTACAGTCTTAAGACATTTATAGGTTCTACGCTCCTATCTTTCTGGGTTTCTTTCTTTGGTAACCTTACTGGGTATACAGGGTTCTTGGATGTAACAGAGCCTGTTAATATCCTTCTTTCAGCAATATTCGGAGGAGTATTACTTGGTACAGGTATTGGTATCACAATGAAAAGTGGATGCAATACAGGTGGAACAGACATCATAGCACAGACTATAGCCCACTATACTCCAATAGCTGTAGGAACAGTATCCTTCTGTTTCAACGGCTTGGTAGTAGGAGCCTCCGGTTACTTCATCGGTTTCCAGCCTATGCTTTTCTCTATCATCGGTATGTTCTGCTCTTCTTTTATGGTTAACTATGTTTTGACAGGTATAGGAACCAGGAGAAGTAAGACTGTTTATGTCATCTCCGATGATATAGCAACTATTGGGAAGAGAGTTGTAAACGAATTAAAGCGTAGTGGAACAGTTTGGGAGGCTACAGGCTTCTATACGGGAAAGAAGCATAAAATTTTGATGGTCCTTGTTCAGAACCATCAGTATCAGAGATTATTGAGAATAATCAACCAAGAAGACCCTGCCGCTTTTGTATATGTAGGAGAAGCATACAGAGTACTAGGTAAGGGATTTGCTCCACTGAGAAAGATTGCAGACACAACAGTTGCTGAAGACTAAAGGGGCTCGCATCTCCTGGATTCCCTGATCTTTCTTTCTGCCAGCTTTCTTGTCTTTGGGCTTAATTTATCTAGGTAAGACTTAATAGAGGGATCATCTGCATAGAAGAAAGAAAAAGCCCAGGCAACAGCGATAGAGATATAATATTCATTCTCATCATCAGAGTTGATGATCATCTCCAGTGTCTTATCTCTGTCCAGTTCCTTTCTGTTGGACATTAGCCAGACTATTCCAAGTCTCTTAGGAAATATCCTTTCATCTTCCAGAAGAGAGGAAAAGAATTGGGTATATACGTCTTTGTTCTTCTTTTTTATCTTGAAGACAGTAAGGATGATATCTGTCTGATCCCAAGCTGATAGATAAGGAAGAAGTCCTTTCAGCTCTTCTATCTTCTCTTCTGGCGATAGCTTGGAGCCCCCTATTGCAAGGCCAATCAACATAACGTCTTCATGCCACTTTATCTCGTAATCTCTCCAATCAATCTCCTTTGCCAGCTTTCTTAGAATAGGAACTCTTATTCCTATTCTAGGAAGAGTGTCGGAAGTAGAGAGTCGAGAAGTGAAATCTCTGTATTTTTCGTCAACATAAGGAGCATATAGGGAATCAGTAACCAAGCTCTTCTCCTACAATAATAACTTTAATTCTGTCTTTCACTCTCTGATATCTGAAGACAACAGAGTTACAACATATACATCCTTCTGAAAGGCATCCAGTTGCAAATAAACTATCATCATCAACGGACGGAGAGATGCAGTGTCCAAGCTTAGTGCAGGGAGTATCCATACAAAGCCTTGTAGCATTCATAGGTGCAGCAACGTTCTTTAGTCTTATAGCCGCTTCCCTTAGTGACGGGACAAGCTTGTTTATGCCTGCAACTACAATAACATTCTCCGGTCCGAATAGCATTGCGCTGACTCTGTTACTTCTTCCATCCACTTGAAAGATCTCGCCCTTCTCTGTGATGGCATTGGCAGATAGGACATAGTAAGTGGCATCATATGCATCTTTATATTCTTTGTGGTAATCGGTGTCAGACATAAGATAATCCATAATCCCAGTATCCCTGAGTGTCATGGAGCCACCTGTTGCTGTATAAGACCCCTCTGGAACCATAGTCTTAAATAGAGTCAAAGCTTCTTCTTTTGTCTCTACATATACTGCCTTAATATTATTCTTCTCTAAGTTTGAGATAGTATTCTTTACTTTAATATGGTTTATTCTCTTTGTGTTTGCGTCCATATTGTCCTCCCATAGTATTGTATCACCAATATAGCAGTTTTATTCAGACAGAATAAGAAAAAGAATAACATAACTCTCAGTTCACATTTCTTTCTGTTTCTATAGAAAAAAATGCCTATTGTTTATTCCTTTGTATATATAGAAGTAAAAAAGATGTAAAATAAATTCAGTATAGGTGTTGACACATTTCAATCCTTTCTATATATTCTTTAAGGTAATCGACGCAGGGTAGAGCAGTTGGCAGCTCGTCGGGCTCATAACCCGGAGGCCGTAGGTTCGAGTCCTACCCCTGCTAAAGTGGTATCTGGACTATCGAGTGAGCAAAAGCCGCCGATAGATGTGGTTTCCAGACCCGAAA
>JALFCJ010000105.1 GCA_022771185.1 Spirochaetales bacterium
CCCTCGACAGCCTTTCTTAAGAATATTACAGAGCCTTTTTCCTCTTTTACATCCATATGCAATAAAGACATATCAGAGGTATCCAACATAGTAAGTTCATGATAATGGGTTGCAAAAAGAGTTATGGCACCACTCTTTTTCAAGTATTCCATTATAGCATAGGCAATACTCATTCCATCCTGAGTGCTGGTTCCTCTACCGATTTCGTCCATTATTACCAAGCTTTTATTTGTAATTGACCTTAATATTTGGGCTGATTCACTCATTTCTATAAGGAATGTGGATTCTCCCTTAGATAGATTATCGGATGCTCCTACACGACAGAATATTTTATCAGTAATCGGTATCTCTGCACTTTCTGCCGGGACAAAAGAACCTATATGTGAGAGCAGTACGATCAAAGCTATTTCCCTAAGGTATGTGGATTTACCTGCCATATTCGGGCCTGTTATCAATGAAAACCTTGATTTAGTTGTAGAGAATGAGTTTGGAACATATCTTTCTGTATTAGCTTCTACAACCGGGTGTCTTCCCTCTTTTATCGTCAACTCTCCACTTTCGATCATTATTGGTTTAACCCAGTTGCATTCCTTAGCTAAGTGGGCAAGAGAAGAATAAAAATCCAGATGAGATATGACTTTTCCCATTCTTTCGATATCAGACCTAAGGTTATATGCCTTTTCTACAAAACGGGAGTATATGCCTCTTTCTCTTTTTGCAGCCTCTTCTTTACTATTGAGAATCCTATCTTGTATGGCATTAAGTTCCACAGTTGAGAAACGTTCTCCACCCACAAGAGTCTGGCGCCTGATAAAAGTAGATGGTACTTTATCTAATTGTCCCTTAGATACTTCAAGATAGCAGCCAATAATCCTGTTTTCTCCACATTTAAGAGTAGTAATACCCGTCTCAGCCTTAATCTTATCCAAATAATCGTCAAGCTCTTTGGATCCTCCATTAGATAGGGACCTAAGACTATCCAGCTCTTCATCATATCCGTCATTGATGATAGTGCCTTCATTATTAATATTAGTACACTCTTTATTGATGGCTTTAAGACATTCAGTGGAGAAATCAATTAGATTATTCCAGTCATAGTCAGACTCATCATTAATTACTGAGAGGTATTCATTACTGCTTTCCACCATGTCGATGAATGTAGCGGTACTTTCACTTATTGCAACAAGATCCCTAGGAGTAGCTCTCTTCATTCCGACTTTTACTCCCAGTCTCTCAAGGTCACTGGTCTCTTTTAATTCCAACCGTATTTTTTCCAGCTCTTCTCCATTATTATAGAAGCGGTCAACCCACTCCTGACGCTTAAGAATTCTGGATATATCGATAAGGGGATGAACCAGGGCCCATTTCAGAAATCTACCTCCACCTGGAGTAAGAGTCCTGTTTATTGTAGAAAACAGAGAGTATTTCTGGCCTCCCTCAGTAATGGAAGAGAGGATCTCAAGATTTCTGATAGTCGCCGAGTTCAGGAACATAAAACTTTCGTCCCCGATACGCTCAACACCTCTTAGCTGTGGAAGTTCTGCCTTTGCTGTATCATTGAGGTAACATAAAAGTGCACCTATTGATGTAAGTACTGGGTCCTTTTCATCAAGCTCAAGAATTCTTAAAGCGTTGGAAGAAAACTGTTTCTCCGTCTGTTTTCTACCTTCTTTCAAGGAGAAATACCAAGTAGGCAACTTAGATACTATAGAAGAGGTTGAGTCAATTACACTTCTAAACTCTTTGTTGGAGAAATAGATGTCATCAGGGACAAGTATTTCTTTTGGCGAAATTTCATACAAAAGGGAGTCAAGCCTTGAAAAATCTTTTTCCAATGGAATAGTGCGTATATAAAATTCACCTGTGGAGATATCGGACCAAGCAATATGGACTCCCCTTTTCTCTACGTTTATTGCAGCTACAAAAGAAGAAGAGAGGGAGTCAAGGTACTCATCGTCTACAACAGTAGCAGGAGTATATACTTGCGTGACTTCTCTCTTGGCCAGTTTACTTTTCTCATTAGGATCTAAAAACTGCTCGCATACAGCCACTTTTTTCCCATAATCAAGTAATCTTTTCAAATAGTTTTTTGCTGCATGATATGGTATGCCGCACATTGGCATAGAACCACGATGAGTCAAAGTCAGATTCAGTAATTTCGATACTTCCACTGCATCTTCATTGAACATCTCATAAAAATCACCCAAGCGAAAAAAGAGCACCTTATCTTGATGCTCTTTTTTAATCTCCATGTACTGACGGACCATAGGCGTCAGCTCTTTTTCTTCATCTTTATTCTGCATATCAATAAATACTTGTAGTAATAGCCAAAACAAGACTCAAGCCAGACCCTTCCTTGGAACCTGAGAATAGAGTACCGTTCTGCCACTTCCAACCTTCATTATTTTTGATTGTAGCATTTTTAACAAGATATAATCCAAGAGGGAAACCTGGAATTTCCATTTTGATTCCTGCTCCCGCAGCAAAATACCAGTTAATGGAAGATATTCCATTCAATTTGTCAAGATCAGACTGTACACCTGTCGCAGAGACAAATGCCTCAAGAGACAATACATCTTCAGCCAATGGATATGTAAGGTCAATCTGATTATTCCATAGGAATGACTGATCGTAGACAACAGAGAAACCTCTACCGATATTCATGCCATCGATATAAAGCATTTCATATTTTGTAGCACCACTCTTTGGATTCTGCCATCCAGTAATATCGCCATAAAGCCAATACTGAGGAAGCATCACATCAACTTGGGAGCTGATGCCAAGAATAAGATTCTTTTTCTTTCCGTCTTCCTTGCCTCCGAACTGGAATATTCCTCTATAAGCGGAAGCACTGAAGGAAAGCTTATTGTAGTTGGATAAGCCTCCAAGAATACCACCGGCATAAGTATAAGAAGCGGAGAGAACATATCCGTGAGGAACCTTATCCACATAGTTTCTTCCATCCCAAGAAAGAGAAGCGTGTATCTTGTTTGAGAACTGCCATTTTTCATTGTACTTTGCAATCAACAACTCATATGGAGTGTACTTAGTGTTATCGTAGACAGCGTGGTTAAGACCTACACTTACACCACCTCCTACCTTTAATGTTCCTGGTGCGAAGACCCAAGAATACGCAGTACTATATCCGACATCAAAGGAATAGTAGTCATAGTTCATAAGATAGTTGGATGACGGATAGTTCTGTGAGTTGATGTAATACCAGTCATAAGCGTTTTCATATCCTAGCGGATAAGTGCTCTTGTCGGAATCTCTTCCATCATAGAAATCTGATCCGATACCCTTCTGAAGGATTCCAGATCTGACATTTCTTTCTGCACTGATGCTGATTCCATTGCCCCAACGTTTGTTTCCAACCCAATTGTCTGAAACAGAAAGAGAGAGAGACTGGGTGGAAGGGCTAATTTCAGTTGAAAGTGAAAGAGCTCTTCCTGTTCCGCCCAAGTTATTGTTTGTCAAAGACAAGAACCCAGAAACAGGGAAACCGTTAAGCTCTGTAGCTCCGAAGGTAGCACCGAACTGAAGCTCCATCTGGTTACCTTCTTCTACATTAAACTCACAGATAACGCCATCTTCAGTTTTTCCTGGATAAAGAGAAGCTGAAATATTCTTTAAAAGAGATGTGTTGTACATATTCTGCTGGGACTGAATAAATGCAGAACGGGAGAATATGTCGCCGACCTTGAATGCAAGCTCTCTTTCAAGCACATAAGGCTTAGTTTTTGTAAGTCCATTTATTCTTATTTCTTCGACTTTTGTCTGGACACCCTCAGTAATAAGGAAGTTGACGGATACTTTGTTCCCTTCTTCTTTCTTGATATCTGGATAGACGACGGAATAGACATATCCGTTATCATAGTAAAGGGAAGCAATACTCTCGTAGATACTAGATATTCTTTCACTATTATAACGTTCGCCTTCACTGACAGTAATCAAAGAGCGAATATCATCACTGGAGAATATTGTATTGCCAGAGAATGAAATATCTCCGATGGTCCAAAGCTCTCCCTCGTTAATAGTATATACAATATTGACATAACGAGTTGACTCGGTAGACTCTTCGTCAAGAGGTACTACCTCAGATGATGTTATTACAGCATCTGGATAACCTTTGGTCGTGTAATACTGGACTATGGCAGTCTTATCAGCATCCATGTTGGAAGCGATGAAGTTACCACTGTCAAAGAAGCTCTTTTCTTTTGTCGTCAGAAGTTTTTTCAACTCATCTCTCGATAATCCAGATATTCCTTCAAAGAGAACAGATCTTACTTTATACTGCCTACCTTCGTTAATTGTATAATTAACAATAACAGTATTATCTTCCTTTTCATTGATTGAAGCATCAACAGTTGCATCCACATATCCCTTAGAAAGGTAATAGTCCTTTATCAGTTTTGCATTGGCATTAATGTTATTTGTTGAATAAAAGCCTCCCTTTGCAAGGCTTTGGGATTCCAATAATGCATTGGCTCTGATTTTATCATTTCCAAGGATATAGATTTCACTGATCATTGGATTCTCATTTACAGTAATGACAAGCTTGACGCCGCCATCACTCTCTATAGCATCCACAATCATCCAATCCATCCAGCTCTGACTATATAGATCTGCATCCAACTGGCTGAAGACTTCATCATCAAAAGCTTTTCCAATGTATTGGCTTACTACACTATTGGCTGTTTTGGCTTTGACGTTCTGGAGTCCTTCAAATTCAATGCTTGTAATAGTCTGACCTTCGTACCAATTTTCGTTTGAAGCAAAAACTGGAATAAGAATTGACAATAGGAGAATGAGAACAAATATTTTTTTTAGTTTCAACATCATTAACCTCGTAGATGATTTTATCAGAAAAGAGAGAAAGTCTCAAATGGAAAGCATATGTACCCTGATATCTAGCTTATTTCATATTTTCTTTCAAATAAAAAAGATAAATACATCTCTTCCATTATTAAATATGTTGTTTGTGTGAATCAGAAATTAATCGTCTTGGAAATAGAGAACCTAAAAGTATCCATAATCGAGTACAGGGAGAAGTAAGAAGGAGATGTGGTGAAAGTAATCTTAAATGCAGGATTCATCCACTCCAAACTAAACTCTGTATCCAGAACAAGGTCATCTGAGATAAATGTATACTTATCTTTTGCATTCTTATTTGCAGATAGATGTATCATACCCTGAAGATAGAAGTTTGAAGAAAGGTATTTTCCTATATTAAGCGTTGTACCGTCCAAATACCTTGCCATTGGAGAATAAGTGCTATAGTTGTCTGTAAAAGAAGAAGAAATGGTATCAGAGAGAATATTATTGACAATATTCGAGTGCAGAGAGAAAGAATCTACTCCAAAGAATTCTTTCAGAGACTGATTCATACCTGAAACAGGATTAGATGTAGTCACTATTCCCAATCTACCTAAAATATCGATACCTTCAGTAACAAGCTGAGTGACGCTGCCTACACTTACGGTGCCGTAAGTAGAGGATGGAAGAATGGACTGCCCCAATATCTCCATAATCTCATTAAGATCTTTGGCAGGTGAACTTTCAAGAGTAGGATTAATATTTTCAAAAGTATTGTCCTTCATCACTAGGTATACTTCCACTCTATTACTATCGCTGTCATATGTTCTGAGCGTTGCCCTCAAGTTAATCTTCGGAGAGAGTTTATTAGGATCAGGGAAAGAAATATTTCCTTCAGTTATATAGAAGTATTTTTGGAAGTAGAAAATCTCTCCTCCTCTAATGTCTATATCTCCTTGTACACTGAAATTTTTTCCCTTCTTTACAAAATAGACGCTACTGTCTTCATCCAGGGTAATGGAGATAATTGGATCTGATTGTGCTGGATAGATAATTCTGTTGTTTCTCTTAAAGTTCAGATTTAAATCTACATCTGCATTTCCTTTTAAGTCATACCACTCTGGATAAGGATTCATTCCGATGGTGACTTCACTGTCGATGACACTAAACTCACCATTATTGATCATTGCTTCACCCTCTGATGTCTTCATATAGTAGTGGCCATAACCGTTGGCAAGAATATCTATACCCATCATCGGAAGAGGCAATCTTATTCTTACAGTGTTATTTTCGTCCATCCACATTTCAGCAACATAACCTTCGATTGATAGTGTCGGTGTAAGAGTAAGACCAGCATATATATCGATACTCTTTCTTTCATAGGTTGTATAATCTATGACAGTGGCCTTTGATACAGAACATCTAAGATCATTATTCCAAAGAGTAAATGTAGGATTATGTATAATCACTTTCTGATCTGGCACCCAGAAAATGTTTACGCCCATCTCTTCTGCACTTAAATTGCCGTTCAAATTGTAAATGCCATCTTTGGAGAGTATTCCGGCTTCACCTTTTACAAAGCATTCGTCAAAAGTAATAAAAGGAGGATTCATAAATGTATTTATAAAATACATATTGAAAGACTTGATCTCTGCATTGGCATTTATTCCGTCTTTTATGTCTCCTTTAATAGAAACAGAAGCAAGTGGATAAGCATCTATATCCAAATCAAAGGACATTAAATCAAAGTCAAGCCAACCGTTTATGAGAGATCCTTCAAATTTGATAATCCTATCATGGATTATTCCTATTGTGTTTTTATTCTCGACGAGAATCCTGGAATTATCGATATCAAGGGATTTAAGATTAAACTCAAGCTTTATGCCTTCTCCTCCATCTTTTAATGCGTTATATAGAGAGGAATAAAGATTCTCATCATCATACATCATAAAAGAAAGGTCAAAGTCTGCAGTGATTGGATAATCTCTGTCCACATGTTCTCCCTTTATCCTTAACCTGCCCTCACCTATTCTCAAGACGCCATCAACTGAGTTCCATGCTATAGAGTCTATTTCAATGGAGAATCCAGAGTTTGTAAACTTAATGTCATCAAGAAGGAGAGAGTCGCTATCGATGGATATATCTGCAGTAATCTTTCTGACGTCATTAACACTGTCATAGGAAAGTACGTCGATCTTTCCATCCATTGATAAGTCTGCTACTCTACTGGCTCTACCTGTAAGGTTGACATTGGCATACATATCTCTTATTCCGAAAGGAGACAAGTCAAGATTTCTCACTCTTATAAATCCAGAATAAAGTTCATCTCTAGTAAAAGAGAATACCAGGTCTCCCTCCCCCTCCAAGGCATCAAGAGTACCAGAAAGATCGAAAGTCTTTAGATCAAAGTATACTTTACCCTTAAAAAACTCTGTTTCATTAGTATTTATATATAATTCTGGTATAGAGATTTCATTCTCATTTCCTGTTAAACTGAGTTTAATTGAAGGAGAGGAAGGAATAAACCATAAATTTTCAAGGTTAATTGAATCCCCTTTAATACTCCAGCCATCTCTACCTGTACTGAACTTAAATACACCATCGATGTACATCGGTACATTCTTGCCGTCTTTCACCAGATCCAGTCTATTTAGTTCGAGCGATGCTTCAAATCCATTGGAGTAGTCTCCTGTCAGAAGTATTTTCGGGCTCGTGGCATTGATAGACTTATTATTTAAATCGACTATGAAGTCAAAAGGTCTTATAGTACCTATGGTAGTAAGGACACTATCGCCTCTTATTTCGTTGTTAGTGAAAATGACTTTACCCTCCAGGGATGTATTCTCAAGAGCTTTGACATCGAATAAGAAATCATAAGTATTTTCATCACAGAGATTTAAATAACCTTGAACTAATTCCTTCCCATCAGGAAGAGAGAGTGAGAAGTCAAGGGAT
Source organism: Spirochaetales bacterium (assembly GCA_022771185.1). Lineage (GTDB taxonomy): Bacteria > Spirochaetota > Spirochaetia > Sphaerochaetales > Sphaerochaetaceae > Ornithospirochaeta. The sequence continues at coordinate 7,771 of JALFCJ010000105.1, forward strand.
GGAAGCATATTGTCATATGGGAGATTTCCATTAAGGTTCATTGAGAAATACTTTGATTCCAACCCGAACTCATTAAAATCAATAGATTCTTCACTGAATACAGCGTCTCCCTTTAAAGAAACAAAGGATTCAATTTCACCCAGTGATACATCAGATACATAAAGTGAATAAGCAAAATCTCCAACAAATGGCATTGTTTTTGTGCTGTCTATTTCACCTTTTATACTTAAGCCACAAGTGAGAGTTGAAGAAGAAGGAATATACTTTTCAAGTCTTCCTATCCTTTTATCAAAAATGGTGTAAATAGTTGAGACAGGATAATCAGAGAGATTAACCTCCCCTTCTATTTGTTTATCATCCAGTCCCAATAACAGATCGATATTGATTAAACCATATTCGAGACTGAAGTCTATTTCCTCTCTGTCGCCTTTTACTTCAAGTCTATTGTCTTTCTTTTCTCCGTATCCCAAGTATATGTCTCTTGAAGCGATGTCGAAACTTTCTAAAGTACTACCATCCATTATGAGGTTGACATCAAATCCTATAAGCATATCTCCAGTTACTTCGCTTTTTGGCGATATTACGGAGTCAAATCCAAAGGAAAGAGATATTTTATCTTCATAATCAAGAAGTAATGAACAATCATTGACAGAAAGTCTTGAAATGATATTTTTTGTCAAAGTCTCAAGATTATCGACTTTAAAGGCTTCAAAGGAGAGAGTTGTTTTTTTGTCTTCTAGTCTAAATGAAGGAATTACTAGATTCTCCACCAAAAAAGAGTAATTTGAATAATTTCCATCAATTCTATCTATCTTTGCAGTAAACGCTTTTAAGTCTTCACTCTTGATAATACTGTTCTCAGCTTCAAATTCTATATCTTTATATTGTGCCTTTATATGTTTCAATTCAACTGAAGCGCCAGTATCATCGAGAGCCAAAGAAATAGGATCAACTAGGATCTCTCCTTCTCCAATAGAAATAAGAGCAGTCTCAATATCTACCTTTCCTTTGATATCATTTATTGAAGAAAGTGTATTCAGAGATGCATTTCCTTTTACATGACCAGTATTTAAAGAGAAAGATGCAGATGCAAGGGAAAGGGAATCTAATGAGAGTTTAGCGCTGATTGCTTCTTTTTTATTTAGAATAACAGATACTTTATCCAAGCCTACTTCATAATCGTTATATAAAAGTTTGACTTCCGGTATATTTATTAGTGCATTAAGTTTCGATATTCTCTCATCCATAGAAACGGAGGCTGAAACACCGTCTATGGTCCATTTATCCAATAGAGAAATTGAAAAATTCTCTAAACTGATCGTAAAATTATATTTGGCTTCTTTTTCTACATTGTCTTTTTCTTCTTGAGCGTCGTTGGTTCCACTATTAAAACTATCGAACAACGATTGAGTTAGCCTTACTTCACCATTTACAGCAACTATCTCGGCACTTGTCTTACCTCTCATCAAATAAGAAAGAAGATCAAAGATACCCATTTTTATTTCAATGGAATCTATTTCAGCAACTTCAATTTCTTTGTATTTCACTGTTATATCGTTGACTTTTACTCGGTCCCTGAAGTTACGTTCCATGGACAAGAAAGAAAAAGAAATGTCCGTATCCTTCTCAGTCAAATTCTGGAAGAGGCTATTTGTGACCAGAAGTGTAGGCGAAGTAAGGTCTAGTTCTGTAATAATAAATACAGAACTGAATACAAACATCAGAAGAACACCTAAAGTAATTAATACTGTCTTCAGATTACTGTGAAATTTCAACCCTACACCTCAAAATCAGATTTACAGTTTACTCTTAATAATCTAACATTTTTTCCAGCTGTGATAAATGGAGAAAAGATGAATATGGATAATACTATTGTAATTGAAGGCCTGGATGGAGCCGGAACTACTACACAGATGCGCCTAATTGCCAAAAGGCTTGAAGATGAGGGTAAAAAAGTCTTCATTACCCATGAGCCTACAGACAATCCTATTGGTAGGATGGTAAGGGATGTATTACAAAAGAAAATAAAAACTACACCTGAAGCGTTGGCACTTCTTTTCTCCTCAGACAGGGATGATCATCTATACAATAAAGAGTATGGTCTCATGAAGATGATCAACGAAGGTTATTACATTATCACAGATAGGTATAAATACTCTTCTATTGCTTATCAGGGAGCTGAATGCGACCTGGAATATATTAAAGCCATCAACAGTAGATTTCCTCATCCCAGTCATTTGATTTTCATAGATACATCTCCTGAGTCCTGCATGAAGAGAATTGAAAAGAGGGGATGCGAGAAGGAATTATTCGAGAGACTGGAGTTTCTGAAAAAAGTAAGAGAAAACTATATCAATCAATTCTCCTCTCTTCCTGAAGACGTGAACTATCTCTATGTAAATGGAGAGAAGTCAATCGAGGAAGTAGAGGAAGAAATATGGACTTGGCTTAAGTCCACTAATCTTTAATAAACATTGCGTCACCATAGGAGAAGAACCTATATTTCTCTTCAACTGCATGGCGGTAGGATTCCATAATATGGTCTTTTCCAGCTAGGGCGGAGACAAGCATCAATAGAGTAGATTCAGGGGTATGGAAGTTAGTCAATAAGTTATCTACAAACTTAAACTTGTAACCGGGGTATATGAATATGGAAGTATCACCCTTAAGATTGGTCAATACTCCATTTTCATCAGAGGCGCTTTCAAGGGTCCTGATTGATGTAGTTCCAACAGCAATAATTGTCTTACCATCCTCTTTCGCTTTATTAAGCTCTTCTGCAGTCTCAGCTGTAATCTCATAGCTTTCAGTGTGCATATGATGATTTTCAATCTCTTCGCTTCTTACAGGGAGAAATGTTCCAGCGCCCACATGGAGAGTGACTTCATAGATTTTGATGCCTCTCTCCTTTATCTTTTCCATTATCTCCGGAGTGAAATGAAGACCAGCTGTCGGAGCAGCTACACTCCCCTCTTTTTTGGCATATATTGTCTGGTATCGATTCTCATCTTTCCAGTTGTCTTCACGTTTTATATATGGAGGAAGCGGAACATGACCTAGAGTCTGAAAGAAGTTTTCGTCTATGTCGCTGTCAAAACGTACATCTCTTGTTCCATCTTCATTTTCTTTCTCGATTACGGCACATACATAGGCCTTTCCACTGTTGTCTTTCCAGACAAATCTCTTTCCCTTTTTTTGTCTCTTTGACTTAGTGACCATAGCTTTCCATGATCCATCGATGTTTTTTCCTAAGAAAAGGAACTCCACCACACCTCCGGTCTCTACACTCTCAGCATAAGTCCTTGCCTTTCTTACTTTGGAGTTGTTGACAACCAAAACAGAGTTTTCAGGTAAGAGAGTTGGAAAATCAGACATCATCATATCTTTGTATTCGCCGCTATTTTTATCTAAAACAAGGAGTCTGTCTTCTCCTCTCTTTTCGCTTGGCTCCTGAGCGATAAGAGAGTCTGGCAAATCAAAGTAAAAATCCTTGGTCAGCATATATATCCTTCTTTCCCAGAACTTCATATGCCTTCTGGGTGACACAGCGTCCTCTTGTAGTACGCTTTAAATAACCTTGTCTCATCAAGTATGGTTCGTAATAAACTTCAACAGTATCGGCGCTGTCATTAATTGAGGCAGCCAAGGCTTCCAACCCTACAGGTCCTCCGTTATATACATCAATGATTACTCTAAGTATTTCCCTGTCAGTCTTATCAAGACCATATCTATCGATGCCAAGTTTCTCCAATCCTATTCCAGCCATTTCCCTTGTAATGGTTCCGTCACCCTTTACTTGCGCAATGTCTCTGATTCTTCTAAGAATTCTATTTGCGATTCTAGGAGTACCACGGGAACACCTTGCAATAGCCATTACAGCATCTTCTGTAATGTTTGTATTCAATATCTTGGCACTGCGCTTGATGATAAGAGAGAGCTCCTCTGGTGAATAGAGGTCAATCTTGATCGGGATACCGAATCTATTCTCCAATGGCTTCGAAACAGCACCGGTACGTGTTGTAGCTCCAATGAGAGTAAATGGCTCCAAGTCTATCTTCATAGTCCTGGCAGCAGGTCCCTGACCAATGACCCAGTCTATTTTGTAGTCCTCCATTGCAACATATAATGTCTCTTCCATGCTCTTTTTAAGGCCATGTATTTCATCGATAAACAAAATACTGCCTTTACTGAGATTAGTAAGAATTCCAACTAGGTCCTTGGGCTTGTCAAGGGCGGTGGCGCTTGTAAGCTTAATATCCGTACCCATCTCGTTTGCAATAATGGAAGCAAGTGTTGTCTTACCCAGGCCTGGAGGCCCCTGAAGGAAAATATGATCCAGGGCTTCTCCTCTTTTTTTTGCAGCGTCAATGTATATCTTTAGATTCTCTTTTAATTCACTCTGTCCCTGAAAGTCAGTCAAATACTTAGGTCTAAGTATATTCTCTTGTATATCTTCAGTCTCAATGAAGGAAGGTTCCACTGTCCTTTCTTCACTTAGCTCTTCAAGCTCCAATTCATTCTGCTTATCTATAATCAATTGAGCCTCCTAAGAACAGAAGTAAATATATTCTTCTCTATATCTCTGTCATCCATATTTATATATTTGTCATTATTTTCTTCGAGCAAAGTATCTATAACCTTAACGACGCTCTTTCTATCATATCCCATCTCGCAGAAAGAAGATATAAAGTCTGAGAAACGTTTTGAAGTGCTGGAGGACTTTACATCCGCCTCTTTTTCAGTTTCAGTTTCGAATACAAGGACATTTCTAAGCTGAAGAATAAGCTTTTGCGCTGTCTTTGCTCCCAGTCCAGGCACCTTGGAGAGTTTCTTTACATCTTGGGCATCCAAGGCTAGACAAAGGTCATCAACTGTTATGCCACCAAGAATCTTCAAAGCACCTTTGGGCCCGATTCCCGGGACAGTCTGAAGCTCAATGAAACAGAATCTTTCTTTTTCATCATAGAAACCAAAAAGAGTCATTGCATCTTCCCTATGGTTGAGAACAGTGAAGACTCTTACATTTTTTCTATCTTCCGAAGAAAGGGCTCTAAATTTATTTGCTGTCTGCAGGGAACATTCAATAAAAAACTCAATTCCGCTATGAGATAGAACAACTAAAGAATTATCTGTAATTGAAAGGCAATTGCCTCTAATAGCATTGATCATAGATATAGAATAACTTAAATCTCTATAAAGTTCAGTACTATATCCTCTGACTTCTATGTGTTACGTGACAAATACAATCTGCAAGTGCATCGGCAGCATGGTCAGGTTTCGGTATATCCTTAAGTCTCAGTATTCTTTTAACCATATCCTGAACCTGAAACTTCTCAGCGTTTCCTATACCTACGACCCCTAGTTTAATATCCCGGGGAGCATATAAATATGAAGGGATACCCATAGATGAGAATTTATAAATGGCAGCCCCGATGACTTTTGCCACCGGTATGGCGGAAGAAATATTCTGGTTAAAGAAGATATCCTCGATGCTAGCTTCATCTACCCCATACTTTGTAGCGATGGTACCCAAGTCCTCAGCTATAGTATAAATTCGCTTGACTTGTTCTTCATCTTTACTTGTCTGGATAACTCCATAAGAAATAGGCCGGTAGTTCTTTCCATCAAAGGAAACAACTCCCCAGCCTGTGTTGGATAAACCTGGATCGACTCCAAGAATAATCAAAATCTTAGTCCTCTAGGTCGAAATCTTCAGGAAGATCAAGGTTTGTAGAGACCTGCTGGACATCATCCAGTTCTTCAAGTCTTTCAACAATCTTCATAACCTTGGCAGCCTTCTCTTTGTCCAATGATACTGTCTGATCTGCAATCTTCTGGACATCGGCGCTTTCCTGCTCGAAACCTGCAGCCTGCATTGCTTCAAGAACAGAAGCAAAATCAGCAGGAGTTGTGGTGACTTCGATAACGTCATCTGATGTAGAGACATCTTCTGCACCATTCTCTAATGCAACTTCGAAAATCTGATCTTCTGTATACTTCTCTGTAGAGTATGTGATGATACCCTTAGTCTGGAACATGTAACTTACACATCCAGTTGCTCCAAGAGAACCGCCAAGCTTTGTCAAAGTACTTCTAACATCAGAAGCAGTTCTATTCTTGTTGTCAGTAAGTGTATCGATAATGATAGCAACTCCACCAGGAGCATAGCCTTCATAAGTGAGTTCATAGAAGGTAGAAGCACCGAGCTCTCCGCTTCCCTTCTTGATAGCTCTTTCGATGTTATCCTTAGGCATGTTTTCTGCTCTTGCCTTAAGGATAGCAGTTCTGAGACGTGCGTTGGATTCTGGATCCGGACCGCCCATCTTTGCACAGACAGTGATTTCCTTGATAAGCTTTGTGAAAGCCTGTCCGCGCTTAGCGTCTGCAATTCCTTTCTTGTGCTTTATTGTTGCCCATTTGCTGTGGCCAGACATGTATATACCTCGATATATTTGGATTACCCTATGAAAATATCACACCCAATCTTTTACAGTCAATATCTGGAACACTATTTATCATATAGACATTGAAAGAGTTAGGATAATATAGTCCAAAGTCAGCATTCCTTTTTCACTTACAGAGAAGTTCGTGTCACTGTTTATGTATGTTTCTTTGTCCAATTGCCCTATTCTATCCTGATAAGTCGAATCAAAGTCTTTGTCGAATCTTTCTCTATATTCCTTTTTGTCTATCCCTTTTTTTGTTCTGAGAGTTGTCAACAAGTAGGATTCTTCCGTTTCTTCCTTTGTCAGACCGGAGACATTAAATGCATGTGTATCGAAATACTCTTCTAAGCTCTCAGTATTTCTCATCACTGTCATTTCATTCCAGCCAAGAGCACTTTCCGCTGTAGGCCCGATACCGATATATTGACCCAGATTCCAATACACTTTGTTGTGTAGGCATTCTTCCCCGACTTTGGAGAAGTTTGAGACTTCATAATGGTTGTATCCGAGATCATTCAACAACTTCCAGCCTGATAATAGAAACTCAGCTTCTTTTTCCTCTCCTACCGGCACTTCTCTCTCGAGAATCGGTGTATTCTCTTCAAATGTGAGACAATAAAAGGAGATATGACCAGGGTTATATGAAGAAATACGCTTAATGTCAGAAAGTGTGGTCTCCACGCTTTCTCCAGGAACGGCAGTTATGATATCTGCATTCCATCTAAAAGGAAGCGTACTTAATAGTTCCAATGCCTTGATGTTTGTCTGGGATTTTTGATGTCTGCCGAGAGTTTTCAACACATCGTCATCCAAGCTCTGTATACCTACGCTTACTCTATCTAACAACCCTGAGAGCGTGAGGATATTACTATTTAGATTCTCTGGATTACACTCCATGCTAACTTCTTTAGGTCTTCCCAGTTCCAAGGCAGAGAGAAGTATCTTTTTTATATTATCGAAACCAAGCAGCCCAGGGTTACCTCCACCAATAAATACTGTTTCAAAAGGAACGTTTATTTCTTTCTTTACAGCTTCCAGTTCCAGTAGAAGAAGATTCAAATATCTCTCTATCTCCTCCTCTTTTGGAGAACGGGAATAGAAAGCACAATAATCACACTTCATCTTGCAAAATGGTATGTGAATATAGAGTGAGACAGGACGAGAAGAATCAAAACCAACCATATTAGCTTTCAGTCAATAGACCGATTCTCCCTAGCGGCCAGAATCTTGCAACGACTCTGCCGTTTACTTTTGTCTCGTTTACAGGTCCAAAGTATCTGCCGTCTTGAGAATTGTCTCTATTGTCTCCCAGAGGAAGCACATAACCAGCAGGTACATATATACCTGTCCTATATACAGCTTCATCGGAACGGGAACTTAGAGATTCCGGATGTATACATGCTTTTGTCTTATTATACTCCCTGGAGTACTCATAATAGTCGAATATATAGCTGTATTCACTATTCTGAATTTTCTGAAAGTCTTCAATTAGCGCGGAAGGAATAGCAATTCCATTTTCGTTGAAAGCTGTTATTCTTGCATATGCCTTAAGGCCTGGATATAGAGATTGGTCCACGCTTCTATTAGGACCTGAAGAAAGGTTATTCTCTTTTCTCCACTGATTCTCATCCATCCATTCCCCTGTTCCAGCAGCCTTAATATAAACATTGCCGTCGTTGAAATAGATATTGTCTCCACCTAGTCCCGCAGCTCTTTTGACATATAATCTCTCTGCAGGAGTTCCGTCTTCGTTCTTATCGATATTGACGAGAGAAAGTGTACCCATATAGATGGCTTGTGAAAGAATATCGAATAGAGGACCCTTGGAGTCATATTCAGGGTTATAGAATGTTATGATATCATCTCTTTGGACTCTTCTATTCTGCTCTGCAACTTTTGGCCCGGCTGGATAGATCTCCACACCATATTGGTCTTTAAATACGACCACTCTGTCTTTTACTAACAGTGTATCCACCATAGATGGAGACGGAATTAAGAAAAGCTGAAATAAAAACTGATTAAATATAATGACCCAGAACACACCGAAAACCAAAGCATCGATCCATTCCAGCGTTTCTGAGAGAAAGGTTCTCTTTTTTGTTTTGTTATATGCCCTTTGGGCTTTTCTTTTGGTCAACGACTTCTCAGTAGAGGTCTCGACCCAAGTCAGAAATCTGTCCATAAAGAAAACTTACATCACACGACTTCAATTGACAAGAGACTTTGGTATGTTTACCTTAGTCATATGTCAAGAAAAAAACAATTACCTGAAGTAGAACCGGTAAAACTAAAGCCAATTCATGGTATTAGACCTGGAGTATATATTTTAATAATTTGGGCAATAATTATTCTTTTGCTCTTTTTTATTCTATTTGTCCTTCCCGGTCTTGTTTCAAACACTTCTTATGTGACATTCAACGAGCCGGTTGTAGGCTCCGGTGTCTACGAAGATGGAATATACCTAGGCTCGGCCACAGATGGCGTCTATAAGACAACAGGTGGAAACCATAGATATACATTCACATTTGAAGGTGAGGAGTATGGAGAAATTGAGACTAAGATAAAAAGAAAAGTATTCTTTACACTTTTTTCTCATAAGCCTCAGTTGATAGTTCCTGAGAGATCTTATAATGACGAAGTCAAAGAAAAAGTGGAGTCAGCCTTTATTCGTGACGTCGCTTCCTACTCCGCCGTAATTTCAGCACCCGATACTTTCCATTACCCACCTATATTCTCCGCTTTTGCTTCCAACAGCATAGAGATGGGAATTAAGGATGTAAGAGATACTTGGCTCTTGGCTCTCTCCCATATATCGTCTTCGACTCTCTACGAAGACTATATAGTTGGAAAAGAAACACTATCAAAAAGCGATGTTTTGTTTGAGACAGATCAATCGAAGAAGCTTGAGTCATATATAGACGCACTCTTTAATGGAGAAAAAATAAAATTGGAAAAGTCTATGGAAAATAATATCCAGATTCCTGTAAATAACGGTGATTTTTTCCATTATGAATCAACTATAGTTGAAATGGGTAATAGTACTACTCTCACTGTAGAGAGTGCAAAAGAAGCACCTCTAAAGGTGGAAGTCAATGAATTCTCAATTGCTCAGAATCTTGTAACTGAACATGATTGGGCGCTCTTTGTAGAAGAGAACCCAAAGTGGTCTAGAGATAATCTTGATTCTCTTGTAGAAGAAGGACTTGTCGATACTAATTACCTAAAGGGTATCACACTCTCCCCATATATAAACTCTATCCGTCCTATTAGAAACATAAGCTACCATGCTGCCTCCGCATATGTAGAATGGAAGAGTCAGAAAGATGGTGTTTCGTATCATATTCCTACAGAAAAAGAATGGTACACTGCTTCATTGTCTTCTAAAGATAAGGAATATGTAACTTCCCTTGTCTTTATAGAGAATAATCCGACATCTCCAACAGCAATGCTAGGGCAGCTTTGGGAGTTTACTTCTACACCGTTTATTCCTTTATCAAGGCTATCGGAATATGATAAAATCATAAACTTAGGAAACATATATGGATATGATGATGTCATTGTGAAAGGTGGATCATATGTTTCAGATTCATCATCAATCTCCATCGATACAGTGGGCATCACATCAAAAAGCACTTGCAGTGAATTCTGCGGTCTAAGGTTGGCAAAATAATGGGTGACAACTATAAACTTATACAGAAAAATAAAAAAGCTTATTTCAACTATGAGATTATCGAAGAGCTGGAATGTGGAATGGAGCTTCAAGGAACTGAAGTAAAAAGTGTCAGAGAAGGAAAGTGTTCTTTCTCTGACAGTTATGTAACAGCAAAAGACTTGCAGTTGACTCTGATAGGCTTCTTGATCCAGCCCTACTCTCATGGCAATATCTTCAATCACCAAAGTGACAGGAAACGTAGGCTTCTTGCCCACAGGCAAGAGATCAAGAAATTCCAGAGAAAAGTAAACGAGAAAGGCTTTACTCTAGTTCCTCTTGAAATCTATTTAAAAGGAAATCTTGTGAAAATGAAGATCGCTCTTGCAAGAGGAAAGAATGTAAGAGACAAAAAAGAAGCAATCAAAGAGAGAGATGCAAGAATAGACGCTCGTAGAGAGATTAGAGAACTAAACAAGTATTAATGACAATGGGGTGTCACCACCCCATTAATCAGAACAACTTTATTTCTTCTATAAAATTGAAAATCTTCCTTCCAAAGTTCTTTGGACTCTCCTGGTAGTCGTTTTCTATCCATCTTAGAATCAAATTCATAATTCCACCAATCAAAAATGCATGGCATTCTTCAGGCGACAGGTTTTCGGATTTTGAACTTTCAATAACGCTAACAGGAAAAAGTATCTGAAGCAGAGTATTCAGATGCTTTATAGAGTTGGATTCAGAGAATATAATCTTTGTCAAATTACCCTTTTCTTTCATTTTATCAAGGACGTTTACAAGATTCTTAATTGTAGAATCGTTTGGCTCATCGAATACCTTTGCTGAAGCAAATAAAGCCTCCAAATACTTTCCATTCATTTCATCAAATAGTTCTCTTACACTTGAATAATGAGAATAGAAAGTGTTTCTATTTACATCTGCTTCCTGACATATTTCAGATATTGTAAGATCTTCCAACTTCTTCTTACCCAATAAACCAATCATAGCAGACATAAGACTTTCTTTTGATTTGACAATACGTACATCGACTTTGTTTGCCATATTTCCCCCCATAACAGCAACCAAACAAAATAACCTAATACATGGAGGTGGGGAGACTCGAACTCCCGTCCTAACAATCCACCTATAAACGTCTACGGATCATAGTTCCAGTTCTAGTCTTAGTCACAGCTTAAGCAGTGGAACCAGCGTAGGCCATGAAGCATCATCTAGATTTTTCCAATAAGTCGATGAATCCCTATTAGATGAGACCCCTTTGTCAAAGGATTATAAGAATCAGAGTCTTAACTCAAATAATCCCGCTCAAGTGCTCACGCAGCGAGAGCTGTTGCTTCGAATTCGACTTCGTAGTCTTCTTCTTTTTTTGCATTTAATTTTTTTTGCCGGTTTTACAAGTCAGCTCTTGGTCCGCAGTCTACAGCATGGCAAAGCCAGTCGAAACCAAAACACCCCCATTAAATAAAGGCAAATTGTATAATATATACTTATGTGACAAAAATCAATAGCTGGACGTAATTAATTACGTTTATGACTGGAAACTATAAATTCTCCAGGTATTCCTCCATCTTTCTCCCCCACTCTTCCAGATTATCAAAACGCCATGTGGAGTATTCGTCGATATATGTATTATCTCTATTTACTATGCATATCTTGCTTCCTGTTCTAAGCGCTCTGTATGGAAGAGAAGCGGCAGGCTGAACAAACAAAGAAGAACCTAGGACAATACATAGATCAGGAGAATGGAAAGATTCATCCGCCTTATATAGAAGCTCAGAATCCAAATTCTCACCATAGAATACAATATCTGGTTTAACTAGACCTCCACAATGAGGACACATAGGAATAACGTCTTTGTCTACAAGATCTTTTGTCCAATCAAAAGAAAAGCTTTCTCCACACTTGGTACAGATACTTCTTTCAATTGTTCCATGTAACTCATAGACTTTTTTACTTCCTTCCCTTGTATGTAGACCATCGATATTCTGAGTATAAATACCCTCAGACAATAGGCCTTTGTTTTCCATAGTTTTTAAAACTCTATGTACAACATTAGGTTTGTAGTCATGCATATTGTACCAGGCATCTTTCGCCCAAGAGTAGAATACGGAAGGATGAGAAATAAAGAAGTCGATATCCAATATATCTTCCACTCTCATATGACCGAACTCTTGACTATATAAACCATTGGATGACCTGAAGTCTTTAATCCCTGATAGTGTGGATATACCCGCACCAGTCAGTACTACCGTCTTCTTCGAATTCTTCATAAAAGAGAAGAAAGAATCATAATCATTATTTTTCAATCTCTTCACCTCTATAAGTATTTCCATTTAGCTCTGTAACCCTTACATACACCGTATCTCCGTTCTTATGAGGCTTAAGAGGAGAAAAAGAAACATACTCATTATGTTCAGTTCTTAAAAGATATCTCTTGTCATCATCTCTTGTAACAGTAGTTACAATACCTACAGCTTCAAAAGGAAGAGAAGCGCTTTTTATCCTTTTCTGTCTCTCCAACTGTTCATTGATCAATCTTTCAAGTCTCTTGATCTTCACGCTTTCTTCTATCTGCCCATCCATCTTCTCCGCCCTGGTACCTTCACGAGGATTAAAGTAATACATAAAGGCTTCAGTGCATTCCATTATTTCCATCATGGAGAGGGTTTCCAGGTACTCTTCCTCCGTTTCAGAAGGGAAGCCTACAATGACATCGGTACTGAGAGTAAGATCCGGTATCTCACTCTTCATTTTATCCAAGAGAGAGATGAACTTTTCTCTTGTAGTGTGTCTATTCATCAACTCAAGTATTCTCGTATTACCTGACTGCATAGGAAGATGAATATGCTTGGCGACTTTTTTGTTGTCCCTGATGACTCTAATAAGGTCATCTGAAAAATCTTTAGGATGCGGAGATTCAAACCTTACCCATAGAATATTCTTCATATATGGGGTAATTATTTCCAACAGAGAAGGAAAATCTACTTTCTCTCCTTTATATGTAGATGAGTATGAATTTACATTCTGACCAAGGAGCGTTATTTCTTTTACTCCCTTTTCATCCATATATTTCACTTCCTCTATAATACTCTCTACATCTCTCGATACTTCCCTACCCCTTACATATGGCACGATACAATATGAGCAGAAGTTATTACATCCATTCATTATTGGAATGTAAGAAGAGAATTCGCCTTCCTTGTAGTGGGATGAAAGGAATGAGTATTTTTCACTCTTTTCTTCTTCACTGCCAAAGATTAAATATGGTAGCTTAGCTTTATCGTCATTAGAAACTACATAATCTACATAAGGGCATTCTTTCTTTAATTCTTCCCTCATTCTTGAAGCCATGCAGCCAGTAACAATCAAAATCTGCTTTTTCTTCTTCTTTACAGCACTATAGTAACCTAACCTGCCCCATATTCTGTTTTCCGCTGTCTTGCGGACAGAACATGTGTTGATTATTACTACATCGGCCAAAAGGGCGTCTGTAACAGCCTCCATGCCCCTTCCCTTTAATAATAATTCAATGGCATTTGACTCAGCAACGTTCATCTGGCAGCCATATGTTTCTATTAAATAAGTATGTATCACTTTTAACCTCTTCTTTCCCTACTAATAAAAGTATTCTCCATTAAAGATGCAACTGTCATAAGTCCAACTCCTCCAGGAACAGGTGTACAGGAGACATCTCTATCCTTCAAAGAGTTTATATCTACGTCACCCACGGTTCTCCAACCTCTCTTACGAGTGCTGTCACTAATTCTGTTGATACCCACATCAATGATGACGGTTCCATCTGAAAAATATGATGAATCAAGAAACATTGGCTTTCCAACCGCCGATATCACGATGTCGGAAGATAGAGTAAGGGACTTCAGGTCCTTTGTCTTTGAGTTGGCCACAGTAACTGTAGCATCATAACCTTTATTCATTAACAAAACCGCCATTGGTTTTCCTACGATATCGGATCGGCCTATGACAGTTACTTTCTTTCCGATGGTAGAGATTCCAAAATGATTAAGAATAGTCAGAATACCTTTAGGCGTACATGGAATGAAACACTCTTCACCCTTAAGCATTCTTCCCATGTTATAGGAAGAGAATCCGTCTACGTCTTTACTTAGAGCAATATGTTCAATTATTTCTTTTTCATTTAGATGAGGAGGAAGTGGAAGCTGTAGAAGTATTCCATCTACCTTATCATCCTTATTTAGAGTCTCAATGAGAGAGATTACATCCTCCTCCCTTGAATCTCCATTTAAGAAATATTGAAAACTCACAAAGCCAACATACGCCGCTTTTTCAGTCTTTGTCTTCACATAGAGATGACTTGCGTCATCATCACCAACAGTGACCACCGCTAATCCTGGTGCTCTATTTCCTTTATCTACAAACTTTTGAGTCTTTTCCTTCAAACTATCGTAAATAGAAGAGGATAAGAATTTACAATTCAATTCAACCACACACAAATAATATATGAATTACGTCTTTATCGTAAAGGCTAATTTGCGTGGCTTTGATATTTCTCGTATAATGAAGATATGAAAAAGAAAGCTTTAATTATTGCCCTGGTTTTTTGTGCATTTATCGGCACAGTATTCGGAGCAGACTATTATGAGACAGGATCTCAGATCTTTATGATCAGTGCTGGTGTAGATATTCCTTTCACCAACACTTTTAAAGATACCGCTACTGGAAAGTTCGATACTCTTGTCGGTATAGGGGAAAACGGAACACACATTAATGTTGGAGGGCTAGGTTCCCTTGATTACGAAGTGTTTACCTCCAGTAAGACATCTATCGGTGGAGAGATTGGCTATCAGTTCAATTACTGCACAGATGAAGTTTTGTTTACTCAAGTTCCTATGTGCTTTAAGTTTTCTTATGTTCCTGTTCAAGGCATGTTTGAAATACCTATTTCTCTGGGTGTAGGTCTCAGCTATATGAGCTATAACGAAAAATCAATAATGAGCCCTACTGCCATGGCTACAATTGGTTTTAGATTCTTTCCAACAGAAAATTGGGGCTTCGGCATCAAGACCGGTATCAAAGCAACTTTCGAGCTTTATTTCTCAAATACAGACAGAATGGGCGTGGGAACATTTATTCCTGTCCACTTCTTTGCAACATACAGACACTAAAGGAGAAAAGGATGAAAAAAGTATTTACACTTATATTTGTGTTTATGATGATTGTTTCTCTCTTTGTCTCTTGTAATGACGGAGAAGAAGGCTTATTTCAGATGGCAGCAAACTCTGTAAAGAAAGAGTCTTTTAAGATTCTAAACATAATCAATAAAGAATCTGATAAAGTTTATATCGTAGCTACAGATAACGGCATCGCCAAATATAACATTGAAACTAAGAATTTCTCAGACTTCAAAGGTACTGGTGTTATGGCTGCCAACGCAATCTGGGCAAATAACGAAGGATCTGAGTTTATTTATTATGATTCAACAACCCATTCATACAAAAATAAGGATGGAGATGATCAAGTCATTCCAAACTTGGACAATAAGACTCCTCAACCTTTCTATTCGATAGATGGAAAAGGATTTACTTATGTATTTAAAAATAATGACGGCAAGTTCTATTCTTTCTACACTGATAACTCTCTTTCTTCCATAGATTCATTGAATCCAATACTAATTAATATTGAAGATAAAACTATTGCCAGTGTTTCAATTATTGGTAACGGAATACTTAGAGTCATCACTGATGACAATAAAGCATATTTCTATGATGCAGAAAATAATACTAGCCATATTACTGACTCTATTGTCCAAGGCATTGCTGATGACGGCTTATTTATTACTAACGATGGAAAAATATATAATTTTGATGAGCTAGATGTAGAATCTAAGAAAACAGATATTAATACAAACCATACAATTAATAAGAGACCTGCTATGTTCAGTGTAACTGATGGAGGAAATAAATATACTTACTTTATTCCAGAAGGCTCATCTAGTATTTTTGCGCTTAAATGGGACGGAGACAAAGCTACTATAGATACAAAGACAGTAACTGGCCTTCAGAATATAACTGTTATAGCTATATTGGAAAAGAAAGATACTAACAAACTTGTAGTCCTTACTGCAAATAATGGTGTTCAGGAACTTGAAATGAAATAATCTTAATGCTTATATGTCCTTATCAGGCGGGTTCTCCCCGCCTTTTTTACATCATAAATGCGCTCTTTCGAGCGCTACAGATTAGTCTTCGCAGATTTCGTGAAGTATCTCTCTTACTTCAGGATCTGTATATACTTCCTCGATTTCATCGTGTGTAAGACCGATAAACTCATGGCAAGTATAATGAATCCAAAGATAGTCGTCTTTACTATTGAGTACATGTTTTCTGCACCAATAATCAGGCTGGATCGGGAGAGCTGGCTTACCATCAATCCACTGATAAGTACAGATTTTATAATCGTAGACAGCAACCTTAATGTCTTCTCTAGGAATACCAGCTTCCATAACTGTGGAGACAAGAGAATTAACAGTAAGACCAGTATCGAAGATGTCATCCACAATCAATACTTTCTGCCCCTTTTTAAGATTCTTAGGAGACCATGTCCAACCATCGATATCGACCTTGTTTGTGTGCTCTACAAGCTTACCATAACTACGAGCAACAACAGCGGCATAGAATACAGGTTCCCTGTTAAGCTTTGAGCACTGAAGCTTGTAATACTCGCTAATTACGTTTGCAAGGTATGCTCCACCACGAAGGGAATCGTAAATAACATCTGGGATAAACCCGTCTTCCTTATACATCTTGTGTGCAAGTTTTATTCCAGCATCCCTAATCATGTCACAAGTGATGAAGTCTTTCTTCAACGGTTCCATTGTGTTCTCCTTTATTAATATTCAGTTAGTATCTCAAGGCCATCTTCTGTTATGGCCACAGTATGCTCCCAATGGCAGGCAGGAAGCCTATCCAATGTCTTTACAGTCCAGTTGTCTTTCAAAACTTCTACTTTCCAAGTTCCCATATTGATCATCGGTTCAATAGCAAAAACCATACCCTTTCTGATTCTTGGATTAGGATTAGCAAGAGAAACATAGTTTGGAACTTCTGGCTCCTCATGAATATCAAGTCCTACTCCATGACCACAGTAATCTTTGACAACACCATACTTGAACTTTCTGCAGTGAGAAGATACAGCCTGAGCAATGTCTTGAATCCTGGCATTTGGCTTGGATGCAGCTTCAATTCCTAAATATAGAGATTTTCTAGTCTCTACATTCAGCTGATGAACTTTATCTGAAACTGTACCAATTTCATAAGAGTGAGTGCTGTCTGAAATATATCCATCTAAGTCAAGACATACATCGAGAGAGATTATATCACCCTTTTTGAGTATTTCTTTCTTACTAGGAATACCATGAATAACAGTATCGTTTACACTGGTACATGTAACATTTGGATAACCGAAATATCCTTTACAAGGTCCCTTGGCATGGTGTTTTTTCATAAAGGATTCGCAAAGTTTATCAATATCGTAAGTAGATATTCCCTCAACAATTTGAGGTCCTACTTCATCAAACATATCAGACAATAAATGACATGAGGACCTTATCTTCGATATCTGATAATCGTCTTTTAATTGAATCATCTGTTTTCCTTGGAATATGTATCCAAAATGCCGTTGATAAACTTGAAAGAAACATCGTTACTTAGTTCCTGAGATAGCTTTACAGCTTCATCGATTACGATGGTAGGATGTGTTTCTTTATCATAAAGAAGCTGGAAGAATGAAATACGAAGAATATTTCTATCTACTCCATCTATTTTGTCAATTGGCCTGTTTTTTGAGTACTTGGAAATAATTGAATCAATTTCATCCAAATGTTCCAAAGTCCCGGTAATCAAGAAAGAGGCATAGACTTTAGTATCTTCTGTAAGCGTTTTTTCCTCTTCTTCTGAAACCCCCTGAAACAAGTCCCAATCTCCCGTTGGAGGGAGATTGGAATTAAAGTCAAGGGAATATAATGTATCTGTTGCAAGTTCTCTTGCTTTGTGTCTTTCTGTTCTGATTCCCATATTTTCCTACTTGAGAATAATATTAATCTTTGCCTGATTTCTCAGATCTGCAAGAAGTTCATTATATGCATTCAAGAATGCATACTGACTGTTCTGATACAAGAGTCCCTGTCTGATATACTCTCTGACTGTTATTCCATACTCTTCAATTGTATCATCAAGACTAAGAACAGTAGGATTAGCATGTACTGTACACTTAACAATTGCATAGAGATATGGAGTCTCAAATACGCCTTCGATATCTCCGGCATCCATAAGCATAACAGACTCGACAAATTCATTACCCATGTTTGTTCTTGTAGTTGATGTGTCAGCCATAAAGCCCCAGTCTCCGCCAACTGAAAGGGATGCTGTATCTTCCGTATAAAGCTGAACACCTTTCTCAAAAGAGATCTTTCCACTCTTTATATCGTTGTAACAAGACTGAAGAGTAGCAAGTTTCTGACTGTCAGTGGAGCTGTCACCAGTCTTTTCCATAGCAATAAGGCTTAATCTTACACGCTCAGGAAGAGTGAAATTAGAAGAATTCTGTCTGTACCAAGTCTTAATCTCTTTCTCTGTTGGCTCAGCAACATTGTTGAGAACATCAGCTTTTGCACCGCTTACATAGATCTGAGTAAGGTACTGAAGTTTGAGATAACTCTTGTATTCGTCAACTGTGCCATAACTTTCAGAGACAACAGCTTCAAACTCTTCATCAGTAAGAGTTCTTCCCACCTGTGACTCTACGGATGCCTTCTGCTGAGCATAGAGCTGTTCAACGTCACTATCAGAGACAGTGTATCCATCTCTTGCTGCACCCTGTTCAATAAGAATCTCATCAATAAGTGAATTCAAAACATCAATCTGCTGAACACTGACGCCATTACTTGTATAAAACTCAACCTCTTTGTTAAGTTGATCCATAGTAATGACTTTATTCTTTGTAAGATTGACAGTAGCTGCAGGAGAAGAAATCGTTGCAGCAGATAGTGTCATCATAACAACAAGTAGAATACAAATAACTGACAAAGTCTTTTTCATATATTCAATAATTCCTTTCGATATTTAATCTTGAGGCAAATGCCTTGGCTTCGCCTGGTTTTTTTATAAATTCACTGGTCTTAAGGATAATTCCTTCTGACTCTACTACTCTCATTAAAGTGGCCATAGTGGCATTCTTTCTTATGCCGCCGACCAATACCGTTGCAGCTCTCTTACCTGAAACAGCACCGGCATTCTCCAAGAATTTCTTTAATGAAGGTGTAACATTTTTCCCGAAAGAAGAAAGCGGTTCTGCAATAAAAATAAGATAGTCGTAAAGTGTTAGCCGTTTGTCTGTATCGACAGAAACATTCAGGATATCTGACTGAGTACCATTTTGTTCCAATCCCTGGGCACAACTAGCTGCAATCTTTTTTAAATTTTCAGAGTCATTGCCTTTAGGACAAATTATTAAACAAACTTTCATTATATCCTCTAAAAAAAAGTTAAACCGACCCCCGTGAAAGAGGATCGGTCATAGTAAGTTCCTTAGTTGGATGCTGCCTGATCGTCAAGCCAAGTAGTACCTTCTACACTAGTTGTCTGAGTCTTCTTGATCATAGACTGAATTTCATCATCAGAAGACTTGTTGACCAGAGCCACTACAAGAGAAAGCACCATGAAAATAATGGCAAGCACTGTTGTAGCTTTAGTTATGAAACTTGAACTTCCAGAACCAAAAGCTGAATCTGAGTTGCCACCGAAGATGCCGCCCAGTCCGACACTATTCTGTCCCTGGATTGTAATCAGGAATAACAGAAGAAGTGCCACAATACAGAATACAACGAGAAGGATAATTCCTAAAACACCCATTTTTTTACTAACCTCTATAAATTACTTGTTAAAAGCAATGATAGGAAGGAACTTCTCTACAGAGAGTGAAGCACCGCCAACGAGAGCGCCGTCGATATTTTCCTTAGCCATCAATGCCTTTACATTCTCAGCCTTAACAGAACCACCATACTGTATTATGAGCTTTTCTGCAACATCTTTTGAGTACAAACGAGCAACAGTTTCACGAATAAAAGCATGTGCGTTGTCTGCATCCTCCGGAGTAGCTGTCTTTCCTGTGCCAATTGCCCATACAGGCTCATAAGCGATAGTGACCTTTGCCATCTCTTCTGGCTTTACACCCTTGAGTCCGACTTCAAGCTGAGCAGTAAGAACTTCTTCAAGCTTTCCGCCTTCTCTCTCTTCGAGTGTTTCACCGACACAAAGATCAACGTCCATACCACACTCGAGAGCAAGAAGAACCTTACCATTGATGATCTCGTTTGTTTCACCATAGTACTGTCTTCTTTCACTATGACCAAGAATAACTGTGTTAACACCAAGATCCTGAAGCATAAGAGGAGAAACTTCACCTGTGTAAGCGCCAGACTTGTGATCAGCCATGTTTTCTGCAGCAACAATGATTGGGCTACCTTTTACAGCTTCAACTACACTAGGAAGATCAACAAATGGGCATGCGATCATACACTTGCAGTCTGCACCACTTTCTTTGTAAGCATCAGCAAGTTCTTTTGCATACTTCTTTGCTTCGCTTGGAACAAGATTCATCTTCCAGTTACCAGCGATATATGGTCTTCTCTTCTCTGTCTTCTCGAGAGCCTTGATACCTGGAAGAACCTTTCCTTCCAAGAATTCAAGAGAAGCACCACCACCAGTTGATACGTGAGAAATCTGTGAAGCAAGACCAAACTTATTGATAGCTGCAACACTGTCACCACCACCGACGACAGAAACAGCGTTACTATCAGCAAGAGCCTTTGCAACAGCTTCTGTACCCTTTGCAAATGCAGCGAATTCGAATACGCCCATTGGTCCGTTCCAAACAACGTTCTTAGCTTTCTTCATCTCTTCAACAATTGCAGCAACAGTCTTTGGACCGATATCGAGACCCATAAGTCCCTCTGGGATATCAACACTGTCAACAGCAACAGGAGTAGCATTTTCATCAAACTTGTCAGCACAGACATGGTCTAACGGAAGAATAACCTTTACACCCTTCTTCTCTGCAGCTGCCAAGAATGCCTTTGCTGTTTCCTGATAATCATCTTCAACAAGGCTTGTTCCTACGCTGTGGCCAAGAACCTTAAGGAATGTATAAGCCATACCTCCGCCGATTACGATAGTATCACAAGTCTTTACTAGAGACTCCAAGACACTGATCTTAGAAGAAACCTTAGATCCACCGATGACAGCAACGAATGGATGCTCCGGATTCTCCAAAAGTGGAGCCATGAATTTGACTTCCTTCTCAATAAGGAAACCAGCAAAAGCAGGAAGATAGTGTGCAACGCCTTCTGTTGAAGCATGAGCTCTGTGAGCTGTACCGAAAGCATCGTTGACATACAAGTCACCGTAGCTGGCGAGTTCTTTAGCATATGCTTCGCCGTTCTTTTCTTCATCTGGGTAGAATCTTACGTTCTCGAGAAGAAGAACTTCACCTGGCTTGAGAGCCTCGACTTCCTTCTTTACTTCTTCTCCGATTACATCTGGAGCAAGCTTGACTGGTTTTCCAAGGAGCTTCTCAAACTCTGCTCTGATAGGAGCCATTGAGAAATCCATATTCTTCTGTCCCTTTGGTCTGCCATAGTGAGACATAACAACAAGAGAAGCACCATTATCAAGGATATAGTTGATTGTAGGAAGAGCAGCCTTGATTCTTGTGGCATCAGTAACAACACCATTCTTTACTGGAACGTTGAAATCAACTCTGATAAGTACTCTCTTACCTTTAAGATCAGCTTCTTTAACTGTGTTTAATACCATAATATATACCTTTTTGAGAAAAAAAGGCCTGCTGAGCAGGCCCTTCGATCAAGTCGAACGACCAGAATCAGCCGTTGACCTTCTTCATGTGAGCAATAAGGTCGAGAACCTTGTTTGAGTAACCGATCTCGTTGTCATACCAAGATACAACCTTTACGAATGTATCTGTGAGTGCGATACCAGCCTTAGCATCGAAGATAGATGTTCTTGTATCACCGAGGAAGTCGGAAGAAACAACTGCATCTTCTGTGTATCCGAGGATACCCTTGAGCTCGCCTTCACTTGCCTTCTTCATTGCAGCACAGATCTCTGCATATGTAGCTGGCTTAGCAAGGTTAACTGTGAGGTCAACAACAGAAACGTCAAGAGTAGGAACTCTCATTGACATACCTGTGAGCTTACCATTGAGAGAAGGAATAACCTTACCAACAGCCTTAGCAGCACCTGTTGAAGATGGGATGATGTTGCCGGAAGCTGCTCTACCACCTCTCCAGTCCTTCATGCTTGGTCCGTCAACTGTCTTCTGTGTAGCTGTTGTTGAGTGAACAGTTGTCATAAGACCATCAACGATTCCGAAGTTGTCGTTAAGAACCTTAGCGACAGGAGCGAGACAGTTAGTTGTACAAGAAGCGTTAGAAACAAACTGAGTTCCCTTAACATATGTGTTTTCGTTGACACCGCAGACGAACATTGGTGTGTCATCCTTTGAAGGAGCTGACATAACGACATACTTAGCACCAGCATTGATATGAGCCTGAGCCTTCTCCTTTGTGAGGAAGAGACCTGTTGATTCTACAACATACTCAGCTTCAACTGCATCCCAAGCGAGTTCGTTAGGATCCTTGCATGCTGTAACTCTGATGTGCTTACCATTGACGATAAGTTCAGACTTTTCTGTATCTGCTTCAATTGTTCCCTCGAACTGGCCATGCATTGTGTCATACTTGAGCATATATGCAAGATAATCTACTGGGCAGAGGTCGTTGATTCCAACAATCTCAACATCTGGGCGGTTCATTGCAGCGCGGAAGACAAAACGTCCGATTCTTCCAAAACCATTAATACCAACTTTCATGTTAATTCTCCTTATACATGACGACATCAAATTAGATAACAATTTATCCGAATATGCGACTTTTCTATTACCACATTTATTCTCTTTAATCAATACAGTGAATATAACTATCCTAAAAAGAAAAGACAAATTCCATATTTTCTTAAACCGATTAACTTTTTAGGGACAGTTTAGTTAACACTTCTTCCTGTTCTTTAAGCATTTCCTCTTTTTCAAAGTCATTTGTCTTGTGATCCAAGCCTCTGAGATGAAGTATTCCATGCAACAGGAGTCTAGAGAGTTCTTCCTCCTCTCCTACTCCAAACTCTTCTGCATTTCTTCTCATGGTATCCAGGGATATGAAGATATCGCCCATTTCTTCGTTGTTAAGAAAATCCATATCTTCTTCATCAAAAGATATAGGGAAAGACGGAGCATCGTCCAGCCGGAATGTGAGGATATCTGTGGGGGCATCTATCTCCCTATATTCTCTGTTTAATTCCTGAATTTCGTCATCAGTAACAAATGTTACGGAGAAATCTCTCTTTTCTCCATAGTAAGATACTATTTTTTTAAGAATTGCTCTGACGATTTTTAAATCAACTTTTTCTTCTGTTTCGTTTTCTACGTAATACATTCTCAGTCCTTATCGTTATCATAGCTGATTCTATGGTGATCTCTTCCAAAGAGTGGAGGAATAAATGCTTCCTTTAGTTTCTTTAGGTCAGTCATAGTAAGATTGGAGTTATCAAGCTGACCATGGGCAATCTTATCGGAAACAATGGAGTTTATGAACTTTTCATATTTCTGGTGGTTCGGTCTATTGATTGTCCTTGTAGCCGCTTCGACACAGTCTGCCAGCATTACTATAGCGGACTCTTTTGTAGACGGTACGTTGCCGTCATACATAAAGTCTTCTTTTTCAACTACATTATTCTTGCTGGCATTCTTTACAGCCTCGTTATAGAAAAACCTTATGAGGTCGTTTCCATGGTGTTCTCCGATAATATCCAATACTTCCTGAGGCAGTCCTATCTCCTTACCCTTCTCTGTTCCAAGTCTTACATGGCTTTTGATGATAGATCTTGAAAGCTGAGAAGAAATAGAGTCATGGGCGTTTTTATCATTTTGGTTCTCTATAAAGTATTCAGGATGAACCATCTTTCCAATATCATGATACCTGGCACCTACCAGTGTAAGTTCGGCATTGGCACCAATGGCAACAGCACCGGCATATGCCAAATCCGAGACATTCTTTACATGGTTATATGTTCCCTGTGCAACTTGTGAAAGCTGGGTCAATACAGCGTTGTCATTATATGCCAACTCCATAAGTCTTTGTTTTGTAGGAATATTGAAGACTTTCTCAAGTACAGGAAGAAGGATTGAATATACAATAAAAGAAAGAAGGATATTCACTGCTGCAGCGAGAGAATCCACCATGATATCAAATATTCCGATTTCTCTATATATACCGAAGAACATGGTGATCAGTACAGAATAAAGCAA
>JALFCJ010000139.1 GCA_022771185.1 Spirochaetales bacterium
GGATACAGCGTCGGCTATATCCTCCGGCTGGCCCCACCTTGCAATCGGGAATACTCCATCCTCTATCATTTTGTCATATTTTGCTGTAACGACACTGGTCATATCAGTTGCAATGACTCCCGGTCTTATTTCATGGACAAGAATACCTTCTGAGGCAAGCCTATCTGCATAAAGTTTTGTAAGCATGCTTACTCCTGCCTTTGATACACAATACTCGCCACGACTTGTAGAAGATACTTCTGCAGAGCAAGAAGAGATATTGATAATGGTTCCTCTCTTTTTAAAGAGCTTCTCCTGCTTCAACATCTCTTTCGCTACTGCCTGAGTAAGAAACATATTTCCCTTCGTGTTTATTCCAATAACTCGATCAAAGCTCTCTTCACTCATATCAAGGAGATCAGCTCTCACCAGAGGTGCTACTCCAGCGTTGTTCACAAGTACATCGATTCTTCCGTAGGCATCTATAGTCTCTGTAACGATTCTCTTTCTGTCGTTACTATCTCCAATATTGGCCTGAATGTATTTCCACTCTATTCCGTCTTCGGTGAGAACATCCAAATTAGCTCTGTTCTTTTCTTCCTGCCCCGTTGCTACAAGAGCAACCCTATATCCGTCTTTTCCAAGGCGGCGAGCGATAGCAAAACCGATTCCTCTGCTTGCTCCTGTCACCAATGCTGTTTTTTTTGTCATAATCACCCCCTGAAAGAAGAAGGAAGGCTCTTCTTCTCTTCAAGCCATTCTTTATAGAAAGGCATAAATGTAGCGTTATCCCTAATGACGCAACCTGTAGGCTTATGAGCACGTATCAAGTCGCCGCATTTACCACATGTAAGGCAGACTCTATTTTTGTCTATTCTACCGTTCCTTACTATTTCATTGGCAAAGTCTGGATCAGCAAAAGCCATACGACCAAACAAGAAACCATCTGCCATACCTTTTTCCACCGCGCCGGCAGCATATAAGTCCGCATACTCTCTAAGGTATGTAGGAGCTGAACCATATACTACCATCTCTGGAACAGTTTTCTTAATCGCTTCCACCCCATGCACCATTCGAGAGAGTCCTTCGAATGGATGCTCATCTGGTGGATATTTACCGCTGTCAAAGGGTCTAGTTACATGTGTAGTGGCATATGGGTTTCCCATGGTTATGTCCACAAGAGGAATATTGAACTCCTCCCAGAGCTCCTTTATTAGGCGCTTTGGTTCAGCAAGATCCAATTCCCCTTCTTCATTCTGCCCCCAGCCTCTATGTTCTTTTGGATATCCATCATATATACCAATTCTGGCTGTAACAAAGAAATCATCACTTTCATATACCTTTGCAGCCCTGATGGAATTCTTCAAAAGTCTTGTTCTGTTTTCATAGCTTCCGCCATATTCACCAGGTCTATCATATGCTGCTGCAACTTCCTGAAATAGATATCCATGGCAGCACTTGATATCCACAGCATCAAAGCCTGCTTTCTTTGCAAGGAGCGCTGATTCTCCGAAAAGATCCTCCATTCTCTTAAGGTAATCATCAGAGACAATACACCTGTCATCAGCACTTCTGAATGATTCAAGCCAAGAGTTTCTCTCTGCAATCATGGGAGCTGGATTATTTCCAGGATTTGAGTAACGTCCGGAATGATTAGACTGCATGACTAGGAGCGGGACAAAGCCATTTGCCTTTAATCCTGCTTCCTTTACCTTTTCATTTAAGCGTTTAAATGAGTCCAGGTTGTCTTCATTAATCAGAAGCTGAGTCTTACTGGATCTTCCCTCTTCAGATAGAGAGATAGCCTCATACCAGATAATTCCCACGCCACCTCTCGCTTCGTTGACATAACGCCTTTCCGTATACTCTGTGGGCTTACCATCAGGGGTGGAATCAGCCCCCTCCATTGGTGCAACTCCAAGTCTATTGGGAATATGAAATTTCTTGATATCTATGGGCTTTGCGAGAGAAGTAGTGTCCTCTGCAAAGGGAAGATCCACCCCCAATTCCATACATTTTTCTTTTACTTCGTTCAGCGACTTATAATGAAATTTCTCGTGCTTCATAGTTACTTCCAGATTTCAATGAATTTTCCTTTGCTATGCTGTATTGCATTAATTATCTTCACAGCCTCTATTCCACTCTCTCCTTCAGAGATAAAAGGTGTCCCTTCCTGAATCGAACGATAGAAAGAATCTATTAGCACACCATGGCTTATTCCCCACTCCGATTTATATCCAGTAATCGTTTCAGAGGGATGGAATTCACTCCCATTCTCTGTCTCAATATTTAGTCCCGACTGTTTGACAGTCAGCGTTGCTTTTTCAAGGTGTACTTCAACCGTGCATATCTTGGACAAGGGACAGCAGTTAGACATGAAAGCCACTGCACTTCCTCCACACTTAAGCTTAAAAAGAGCCATTGCACTATCATCAGTCTCATAATCAGAGGTGTCTCTTAAGTGTGCATCCATGGCAGACACAGCTTCCACCCCTCCTGTAAGCCAGGAAAGAAGATCCAGAGTATGGATGGATTGGTTGATGATACAGCTTCCACCCTCTTTTTCATAAGTTCCTCTCCATGGACTATCGCTATAGTATTTTCCGCCTCTATCCCATGCAACCAAAGCCAAAGCTGAAATAACTTTTCCATACTTTCCGCTTTCTATTATTTCCTTGGCTTCAAGGCTTGAGTTGTTCATTCTGTTCTGAAAACATACTCCAAGCTTCTTACCGCACTTACGGCTTGTCTCAACCATTCTCTCTGCATCGTAGGAGGAAATAGCCAGTGGTTTTTCACAAAACACATGTTTTCCATGTTCAAGTAGGAATATGGCCATTTCAGGATGTAGATAATGGGGAGTGACAATATGAACTACATCAACATCCAAATCAGCCAGCTCTCTATAATCTGTAATGGGTATTCCCCCATACTCATTTGAAAAAGCTTCCGCTTTATCTTTATCTATATCCACACAATAGGAAAGAACAGCTCTGGAGCTGTTTTTCAAAGCTTTTCCATGATTCTTTGATACAGCACCGCAACCAATTACAGCGGCTTTAAGTTTCTCCATTTGTATTCTCCTTTCTCATAGCCTTATATTGGCTTGGAGTGATGTTTTCATATTTCTTGAAAAGACGAAGGAATGTTCTCAAAGAGCCAAACCCACATTCATATACAATCTCTTTTATCTCTTTGTCTTGGGACAAAAGATTCTTTGCCATAGCAACTCTATATTGAGCGATATAATCGGATATATTAGTTCCATGATAGCGTTTGAAAACCTTTGAAAGCTGTACGTTACTTACATCCAGTTTTTGAGCAAGAGATGAAACATTCAATAGCGATGATGAATACTCTTCCTGAACTATCTTTAATGCCTTTTTATATAGTATAAAAGCTTCATCCATGCTGTCGGCGCTTTCACTTCTTATAGATACCACCTTTCTGACAGTAGATACTGTTGCATCAATAACTTCAGACAGGGATGCATTGATATCTTTTGTCTGTATTATGGAGTTGATGGCAAAGGGAGGCAGATCCCATAAATATTGCTTTGAGAGTCTATTGGATGTCCTGATTACAGTACCCATAATCGAGAACAAAAGATATCTCATATTTCTAGGCGATACACCATTCTTTTTATTTCTATCGACAACAGAATTAATGGCGTCTCTGGCACTTAGTTCATTTCCATCTTCCACACTTTTCTGGATGTTATACTCATCTTCCTGAGTATACTCATATCCGACCCTGTCGATCAGCCCCACAACATCTCCAGAAGAGAGATAGTCGCGGCTTGAAAGTTCAATCTCATACTCCAAGACATTGATTGCCTCCAAGTAGTCCCTTCCTACACTCTCCAAGCCTATTGAGATATCAGAAGAAGCGGCACGTTTTATCCACGGATAATTAACTAAAAGATCCCGTATCCTCGATTCCAATATACTTTCAGCTTTTCCAGATACACAGATTTCCTCTATAAAAGAAATGATATATGACAGTCCATGTATGGAAGGGAAAGGCGTGATCTGAATCATCTCATCCCCCAAGGACTCCGATACTATCTCTTCCCCTTTTTCTTTCATTTCATCATCAACGGATACTATCAGAACTGCAAACCTTTCTGAAAGGAAAGATATCCCACACTCTTTCAAAGCCTCTTGGCTGACAGGGGCCGAAGACTGAGTATCCAACAGTCTTCTGATGGCATACTCTTTAAGGCTCTTAGTCTGCGATTCGATTACGCTGCCCATTATCTCTTTGGACTCCCTAAGTTTTCTATTGGAGTCTGTAAAAGGAGCATATTCATTCTTCTTATCAAGAGACCACTCCACATCGTCTCCCAGAACATCCAATGCCTTTTCATAGTCTCGCCACTCTACTTTTACTCGATAAAAAATAAAGAGAATGGAAAAAACAATGGATAAAAAGAAGAGGAATACTGCCAAGATGACAAGAGAATTTGTGATTCTATAGTATTCACTCTTCTCTGTAAGCACCACATAACTTAAGCCGCTTACTACAGAAGGAGAAGATGAGACTATATAAGAATCGATAGAGCGTGTTTTTTTACCTGAAATATTAGCCAAATCTGAAATCACTTCCCCATTTTTATGATCACCAGAGGAATCGAAACGGACTGTGCCCTTTTCGTCAACGATCAAAAAAGAAGTATAATTTCTCATCTCAGAGGGAAGAATAGAGTATATGTCGATAATTGAAGCTAGAGACCAATCTCCTTGAGAATAGCTTTTTACATAGGAAAGAGGCCTTAATACAAGTATTCTTGGTATTCTGCTGCCATCATATGTTGTAAGAGATACATCATAGACCTCAACTCTGTCAGGTTTTCTTGAGAAGAGATTTACCACATCTTCACTGCTAATATTTACATCCAACTCTTTTCGTTGCCAAAAGTCTTGGAAACTACCCCATCTGAAACCTGAAACATAACGAGAGAGGGATGGCGAATATAGAGCGGCATCTGAGACAGCGTTGTTTACACCAAGATTTCTTCTTATTGCAGTAGTGACATTATACCACTCTGTAGATGACACCGATTCTTCTCCATATGAATTAAAATCCGACATCTCAGAAGAAAGGAGCATAGACTCTGCAAGCATGTTGTTCTGAGAGAAAGCATTGTCTACAAGCTTTGAAAGAGAATCCAAGAACAACGAGTTTGAATATGATACATTCTCAAGCAGTTTTACTGACGAAGTAAAGGCAAAGAAAACGAAGACGACAAGAGGCACTATGCATACCACAAAGTATGATAGCGCCCATTTTATTATTATGCCTCTCTTCAGTTTTCTTTTATCCGCCATATGCTCAAACAGGCATTACGCCGCCACATTTTTCCTTTAGTTTCTCATAAAATAGGTCCCCGTCAACAGGAAGATTGACCCAATCTCCACCTGTCCAAGAGGATAGATGAATGGCATTAGAGATACTTAGGCCTTTGATTCCATCTTCTCCTGGAGCAATGAGAGGAGTACCCTTCAACACTGCATCACAGAAGTTATTGATAATTCCCGGATGAGATGTATATGTACCTTTTACAGGAATCTCGCACTTCCAATTCTCAGGCTGACCTATTTCACCCTTGAATCTCTTATTAAAATCGTCGCTGTCTTCCCTTAGACGCCAGAAAGTAATCTTGTCATTTTCAAGAACAAGTTTTCCTCTTGTTCCGTCTATTTCCAATCTATTTGTGCCTGGGGCATCAGAAACTGTTGTAATATAGCAGCCTGTTGCACCATTTGGATACTCGAAGAGTGCATAAACATCATCCTCAACTTCAATATTTCTGTGTTTTCCATAGTAAACTTGTGACTTTACTCTTGTAGGCATTCCACAGATCCACTGCCAGAGGTCAAGGTTATGAGGGTTCTGATTCAGTAACACTCCGCCGCCCTCTCCCTTCCATGTTGCACGCCAGGATGATGAAGAGTAGTAGCTTTCAGCTCTAAACCAACTTGTAATGATCCAGTTGCAATGAAGAATTCTTCCCAGCTCTCCGCTGTCAACAAGGTCCTTTGCCTTCTGATAAATCGGATTTGTCCTTTGGTTGAACATCACACCGAAGACTTTCCCTGATTCCTTGGCGACTCTATTCATTTCTTCAACCTGCTTTGTATATACACCTGCAGGTTTTTCACAAAGAACATTCAGGCCTGCCTTGAACGCCTCTATTGCATATACAGGATGGTAATAATGAGGGACAGTTGGAATGATTGCATCCACAACTCCTGAGTGAATAAGGTCCTCGGCAGAGTTGAAGTAAGAAACACTATCTCCAAGAAGAGACTTTGCAGCCTCTATTCTCTTTTCGTCTATATCTGCAATGGCAGTGAGCACACCGTTTTTTATCTTTCCATCAAGAAATGCCCTTGTATGCTGGCTTCCCATCTTTCCATATCCAATAATTCCAAATCTGACTTTATCCATTATATACCTCCATATATGTCTCTTTCAGTACTTTAAGTGCTTTTGGCCCATCTGAAAGGAAATCCGAAGTCTTACCTTCGATACTCAATCTCTTGTCATATCCAGATTTTTTTAATGCAGAGAAAAATGAGATGACATCCTCGTTTTTTTCCACAGGGTAAAGTCTTCCCGTCCTTTCTGCGATGTGAGCATGAGCAAAAGGAGCACAGAGGACAATGTTTTCAAATGGTTCGTTTTCTTTCATCAAATGAAATACATCAACCAACAAAGAAGCCCCGGTTAGAGAAGAAAGAGCGGCACCTTCTGTTAGAAAATTTATAAGGTTCGTTTCATTTCTATTTAGTGTCTCTATTGCTATCTCTACTCCATATTCCTTAGCTTTCCCTACAATAGTCTTTGTCACAGCAACGAGTTCCGACCATCCCTCTTTATAACTAATCCCACTAGGAATAAACCTGGATTTTCCTGAACCGAAGGATACTACCCTGCCATCTGTCTCCAACATTCTTGAAAATGCTGTATCCAGATATGTAAGCATCTCTTTTTCATTATATTCCGGACCGATTATCTTCATTGTCTTGGGAAGAAGAAGGGAAAAAGCCTCTACGGGAAGAGAAACGCTTTCAACTTCTTCTTTCATTCTCTTCCATTCGTCGTCACTGACAGTCCCCACTTTATTTAGGGGCAACTCAATATAGTCGAAACCCGCTTCCTTTATTTCCCTTGCTTTTTCAGAACCAGCACAAACTCCAAATCTCATAAGGCCTTAACATCCTCCATTGTCACCAAATACTTCTTACCTTCTATCACTATTGTGTACTCGTCGTCTTTTCTTTCAATTATTACATCAATATTCTCTGGGGCTATGGCAGTCACAAAGGAGAATGGTGCCTTACCGTTATAAGAAAGAGTAAGCTGAGGACGAGGAACCTTTACAGGATAACCATAACTGATCCATCCGCCCTTTGGCTCCAAGGATCCGGAGAGGATACTTGGGGTTATAGCAACAGATGAAGAGAATACTTGACTGAACTTTGTTCCTTTCAGAGTCTCGAAAGATGCACCATCTTTAACTAAATCAAGTTTTCCTCTTTCGTAGTTGAACATAATTCTAAAGTCATGATCCTCCTCTCCTTCTCCTGTGACAAAGTCTGCTATGATGGCAACGCTTTGAGGAAGGAGTATAAGCTTTCTTCTATGGAACACTGGGTCATTAAGATAGCAGTATGCATTGTGACTCATATCTACAAGAGAATAATCGTCATTGACAGTAAACTCATTGCACATGCTTCTTACTCCTCTTACTCTATCCACACCTGGGATTGCACCCATTTCATGGTTATCGACAAAGAGTGTGTTATGGGCCAATGAGGAGCAGAAATACTCTCTCCAGTCTCTCCAAATAGAAGAACGGTAAATAAACCTGCCGCTGTCGGAGAGGATATCCTCCCCCTTCAAAGTAAGCTCTACGTGCCCCACATCATTATGAGAATGGGTACTTCTCTCTCCCCTCTCCAGTCCTGTACCGAAAATAAGGGCGTAATCGCTGTCGTCATTCCAACCGGAACGAAGCACATGAATACCCTCAGGATAAGAGTAGTCAAGCTTCTCCGGAGCCTTTCCTTCTTTCCTTAAAGAAGCAAAATAAAGGAAGTCCTCATCTCCTGACAGTCTATACATCCAAGAGAAGAATGCCCTCAGTTCATTCTCATCTTCCGGGAAGAAGGAGAGGTTCATACCTTCATAGATTGATGTATCGGATCTTCTTGTACAAAGGTCATCTCTATCTGCATCCCCGATCATAGGAGTGGACAAGTCCGGTTTGATCAAGCTGATTACATACTTGGCTCCTCTCAAAAGAAGATCTTTTGCGTAAGTAGGAACTGTATGTCCGTTTATTCTTGCTGTTTCTACAGCCTGCATAAATGCAATCACGGCAACCAAATGGTAGATAGGAGTCCTCTCCATATGGATTCCGTCATTGGAGAAGCAATACATTATTTCATGGGTGACACGTCTCCATCCTGTTTTTCTCCATTCCTCAGCTTCCTTGAATTCGGGGAACATGACGCCGATTTGATAGAGTGCACTGGTCTCCATACTTAGCCAGTTAGAGGACCTGTCATGATTTGAATAGTGGCCCATCAAGAATTTGGCATGGTCTCTGACAGAAAGAAGGAAAGAAGCCATGTCATCTTCGCTCCATACGTCACTCTTTCTGAACACTTCGAAACACGGAAGCCAAGTAGTATATATTCTGATACCACTTTCTATCGTTCTCCAAGCATGTCCTGGAAATGGTGTCTTCACCTCAAAGGTGTGGTCATCTATATACTTCTCTGCTGGCCAGGCTTCAATAAACTGGTGCATTTCATGAAGAAATTCTTTTGTATACTTCTCATCTTTTGTTATGGCATAAGCTCTAGCAAGGCTCTGCCAATAGATGGTTCTGAAAAGTGACCATGACCACTCATTGTCACGGCTGGTTTCTGTTGTAGGATTAAAACGATAATCAATTTCACCAGGAAACTTCCAACCAAAGATATCATGGTTCATTACTTTTTCAGCTTCTTCGATGATACTGCTATCATTCATCCAATCGGCTTTTTCAGCATCAAAGAGATATTTTGGATCTTTTCTAGTCCTAAAGTGATTAATTACTTCCTTGCCAGTAAGTTTTTCATTAAATTTCGTCTCATCCATTAAGGCAATGAGTTCTGCCATCTTATCCATTTTCTTTTCTCCCATCCATACTTGAAGGGGGGATTTCTCCCCCCTGATTGGTCTCAAACCATTACTTTGACATATATCTGTCGTAAGCAGCCTGCTTGATTTCAATTGCTCTTTCAATTCCGAATGCCTTGATCTGCTTGATGTAGTTGTCAAATTCAGAGATTGGGAGAGCGCCAGTAATAAACTTAGCTTCCATCTCTTCAGCATATGTATTGACATTGTTGATGATCTTAGCAATCTCAGATGCTTCTTCAGATGTATGAGTGACTGTTGGCATGATGTACTTGCCGTAGTCTGTCTGCTTCCAGAGGTTGATGGCATCCTGAAGTTCAGGAAGGTCATAGTACTGCTCCAGATATCTTGGATCCTGAACAAATGGTCCTGATACACTTGCTCTTGTGTAGAGACACATAGCCTGTGAAAGAGGAAGATCAGGGTTGTTCATGATTACATCTGTATATGTCGGATATCCATCTACCATTTCATATGTAACACCTTCGATACCGAAGTTTGCAAGGAGGTGTCCTTCTTCTGAGAAGTTATAGTCCAATAGTCTTGCAGCAGCTTCGATGTTCTTGCATGATGTGCTGATAGCTGCGGATGTACCTGAAGCGTCATAGATGCTGTTCATCTTTGCAAACTTGCTATATCTATCCTTTTCAGGAGAGATTGGGCGAGCAGATACCATCTTTACTGATGGGTCTTCTTTCTGGAGAGCAGGAAGCCATGTTCCGATTCCACTTGCACCAGGAGCATAACAACCGGCAACAAGGTTGTTCAGGACCTTGACTCCGAGGCTCTTCTTGTCAACAGAGAGGTAATCGTTATCCAAGAGACCTTCTGAATAGAGCTTGTTTGCAAATGCAAGATACTCTCTTCTGTTCTCTTCAATTCTTCCATACTTTACGACACCATCTT
This sequence comes from Spirochaetales bacterium, assembly GCA_022771185.1. Lineage (GTDB taxonomy): Bacteria > Spirochaetota > Spirochaetia > Sphaerochaetales > Sphaerochaetaceae > Ornithospirochaeta. The sequence goes on from JALFCJ010000139.1 coordinate 10,084, forward strand.
CTACATAGAAGTCATCCCAGCTGTCGAAACCAGGAGCGAGGACTCTGGAGATGTGGTCTTTTCTGATACAGAGAGGAATCTCTACGCCGATATTCTTAAGAGCGACAAGAGCTGTATAGAGTTCATCTGGAGTTGATGGAATGTAGTCGATTCCAGCCTTCTCCAAGAGGTCTGTTCTCCATACCCAACCTTCTGAGAAGATAAGGTTGTTGTTCTCGTAGCTTTCGCCTCTGAGGAATGGGAATACATAGTATGTTCCGTCATCTGTGCTGATCATCTTCTTGATATCTGGGTGAGACTCCAAGAATGCTGTGATATTCGGGCAGTACTTCTCAAAAATATCGTTGAGAGGAATGATTACTCCGTCGTCGATTGCAGCCTGAGGTCCACCTGGATAAGCTGTCCACTTATACTCGATGATATCTGGATAATCACCAGAAGCGATAAGGATGTTAAATCCTTCAGAAAGAACACCATCGTTTGCAGCAGATACATGCTGGAATTCGATGTCAGTGTTAGTGCGCTTCATAAGTTCCTTCCAGTACTCTGTCTGGGAGAAATCCTGAGCGACAGCAGAAATATTTGGGTTTAATGGTGCCCAATATGTAAGCTTGTCTGCCTTTGAGGAATCAGAAGTCGAATTTGATTCACTTGTGCCCTGTGCAAATACAGGAACAGCAAGCATCAATACAGCAAGCAGAAATACTAAAGCTTTTTTCATAAGCTCCTCCTTTTAAATAAGGGTTCTCACCCTGTAAATCCTTAAATATTGGGCAAAGCCCACTTTTCATAGAGAGAAAGAAACTCTTCTCCCAATCCACTGATGGAGTAATATCCGTCTCCATCTTCCGTCTTTTTGTATTCAGCATCGTATCGAAGGAACACAGGTAGTTTCTCTGTCTCCAATACAACACCAATATGTCCAATGCTGCTCTTTAATGTCACAGCTGGTCTTGTTCCATTCTTTACTGCCTCTACTGAAGCATAGAATTTCTCTAATCTATCCCCTTTATTCATCAGAGATAGATCCTCGATTCTTCCGTCATTCCAATAGATAGAGAAATTATCGTCAGAGCCCTTTATTACAGCCTTCTCAAACTCCATCTCCATAACCGGACCTATTTTCTTTTCGTCCAGAGAATGAGAAGTATAGAAATAGAGAGGGACATTTTCTGTAGTTGTAATCTTTACTGCAGCACTATCAAAGTTTTCGATGCTTGGACGTGCTTTATATAAAGTTCCATCGACGTTTGAACACTCTCCGGTACTCTCAGTGTCTTTCCCCAATAGATACAGCATTACCTGCACTTGATGGGCGCAAGCGTTGGAAAGGGGGCTGTCAAAAACATATTCACCATGGCAACTCAGCTTTCCAGCCCAACCAGTTCGAGAATAGTATTTATCTCCTCTTCTCATCATTCTCAGGGCCTTCATCCGTCTGCACTTTCCAAAGTCCCCAGAGATTATTCTTTTCTTGATCGCCTGGATATCGAGAGCAAAACATAGCTGATAGCCGACAGCTACAAATAGACCCGTCTCTCTCTCCTTATCCATAAGTGCATTCATTCTTTCTCTCGATATGGTCACTGGTTTCTCACATAGAACATTGGAACCATTTTCAAGGGCTGTCATGATATACCCATAATGAGTGTGTATAGGAGAAGAGATGACTGTAAGATCAGCTTTTCCTCCCTTCAGGAAAAACGCATCAGGAGAAGAGAAAATAGGAATATTTCTCTTTTCTATCTCTTCTTTGTATGGAGACTTCGAAATAAAAGGATCGACGACGCCAACCAAAGAATAACACTCTGATGGTTTTTCCAAGGCTTCTTTGATATAGTTCTCGCCATATCCTCCTATTCCAACTAGTAGAACCTTTACACTCTCCATTTCTCAATCCTCCTGAAAAGCAGACTTCAAGATTCCTTTCTTATCTACATACAAAGCTTTTGTTGGGCATACCTGGAAACAGTAACCGCAACCAATACAGTCACTGCCTTTCACCGCTTTTCTGTCCTCAACCTTTACACCACCATAGAAACAGACATCTTCACATCTCGAGCATCCAATGCACTTTGATGTGTCGACCTGAGCGTTTTTGTAAGCTTCCCCAAGCTTATTCTGTCTTTTCTTTGCAAATTCTGGAGTCATATTAAAGAGCTGGAGAGCCTCACCTTTGAGATCTGAAATGGATTTATATCCATGATCATCCATCCACTTCTCTGTCTCTCTTATGACTCTTCCGCACTGTCCTATTCCGCCGGCACAAGCCAAAGCCCCCAGTTGCACCATCTCGGCGCCACTCATAATATATCTAAGTGCCTGGTCATATGAGAAAACTCCACCGCCGGCATACATTGGTATTGTGTAACCCTTACTTCTTGCCTCGGCAATAACATAACTTACGATAGGCTGAGCCTGAGTTCCACCATATCCAGCACCTGGACGAGCTTCCGTTGTCTGCCAATCGAGGTCGAAATAGAATCCTTTCCATCTTGCCGTAGGACCTACAGCTGTAGCACCTGCAGAAGCGGCGTTTCTGATTGCAGTGAGGGTATCACAATTCTCTACGGCAAGCTTCACCATAATCGGAGTATTTGGAACTACTTCACGAATCATTTTTGTACAAGAATAAACCAGTTCGTAGTAGTTGAACTGTCTGTTGCCTGCAACTGCAACTCCCGGAGTATTGAAGTGAAGCTCCAAGGCGTCCGCCCCTGCAAGTACCAGCTCCTTTGCCTGTTTTTTCCAGTTCTCTCTCCAATCTCCACCTTTTACGATGTCGCTGTAGTGGCCTACAGACACCCAGAGCTTTATATCACGGCTCATCTCATCTCTTGCTTTCTTTACTTCTTCAGCATATTTCTCCAAGGAATCCATAGGATCTGAAATTTGAGTGCCTACAGCATGGCTATGAAAAGCCTGCTTTCCCTTATACATAGCTTCTGCATCAGGATATATAAAGCTGCCGCCTCCCATTCCGTGGCCGAAATTACGCATTGTAACGGCACCTGGGAGACATTTTGCACTTTTCAATACATTCTCTGCACCTCTAGTTGCAGGAGATGATGCTATTACAAAAGGATTAGCCATTCCTAATTCTTCTACTCTCATATCAGCCATTTTCTTTTCCTCCATTGATCCAAGAAAGAAGTGTTTCTGCATCTTTCTTGAACTGATCAACACTGTTGTCTTTTACAAATTCCAATAAGAGATAACGATTACCCGTCATTCTCCCCAAGTATTCTTTCCAATCCTCTTTTCCTTCCGTAAGAGGTCTTCTTCCACTTTCGTCCCAGTAATAGACATGGATATTTGTTATCCAGGATATAGCCTTCTCTATACCTTGTGCCCTATACTCAACGCTTTGATTTGGGGTTGGCTGCCAAAAGCAACCGAAGTTTGCTTCATTAACAGAGCTGAGGAATCTAAGAGCGCTCTCGTTGGAATCTGTGACAGTATTCCTGTGCCACTCAAGAGAGACCCTGATATTCTTCTCCTTTGCCATAAGAGCAACTTCCTTAGCTTCATCTGTAAGGGATTTCCATTCCACTTCATCAATCTCTTTAGAAGCCTTGGCTCCTCCCCAGATTCTTATGTTTTTCGCCCCCATTCTCTCTGCGGCATTTAAAGAAGTGGAAAAATCCATATTCTGTCCCAGTCTGAAATATGAACCATATGAAGCTATTTCCAAACCGTTTCTTCTTGTCTTATTCCCTATTTCTTCAACAAGGCCCAAATCCAAAGGGTCAAAATGATGGTTTTCACTCCACTCAATTGCTTTGAGACCCGAAGAAAGTGCCAGGTCGATCACTTCGTCCACACTTCTTTCTTTAAAAGTTGCACTGACAATGCCGGGAATAAACATATTACAGCTCCAATACCTTCTTCCAAACTTCTTCGTCTACAAATATTCCTTTCTCCATGGACTCCTTTCTTGTCTTCTTCATTCCGTCTCCTGGAGCATGAACCGGATGTGCTTCATCCATAGGGATGGAAGATCTGAGATCTTCAAGAGTCTTTTCAATCTCTTCGTCTATTCTTTCCCTGTCTGGGAAGCGAGAAAGATCAATGGCCAAGAAGAACTGTGAAAGGGAGGTCTCAGTATCAAGTTCCCCCACGCCTCTGGAAGTTCTTCCGCCAGCAACAGAAGATGCAATCAGATCCAAAAGGAGTGAAAGACCTGATCCCTTCCAGAAGCCTATTGGGAATACTTGATGAGTCTCCAATATCTCTTCTGGTTTTCTAGTCACCTCTCCCCTGATGTTATATCCACCGTCTACAGGAGTATCTTTTCCTTCCATCTTCAGTTTTTCCAACTTTCCATAGGAGAACATGGACATAGCGACATCAAGAATCACGGGATTATCTTTATGAGGCACTGCCAGAACAATCGGGTTATTTCCAAGCTTTGCATCCTTTCCACCCCAAGCAGGCATATTAGGAACAGTATTTGTCCAGAGGATAGCGATACAGTCTTTGTCTGTAGCCT
>JALFCJ010000168.1 GCA_022771185.1 Spirochaetales bacterium
ACCTCAAATAAAAACATTTCAAGGTATGCATGGCAGAGGCCAACGAAAAAGCTATGATAGAATTAAGAGATTACCAAAAAAAGGCGATAGACGACGTCTTTGAATATATTTGCAATAAAAATGGAAACCCAGTAGTCATAGCCCCCACAGGAAGCGGCAAAAGCATCCTTATAGCGGAAATAATACAAAGATCGCTGAAGTGGTGGCCAGGAACAAGGATCCTTATGCTCACGCATCAGAAAGAACTGATAGAGCAGGATATGGACAAACTCAAGAAGATTGCTCCTGAACTTGACATGGGTGTCTATTCAGCATCATTAAAATCAAAGGATGCATCACATGATGTGACTTTCGCATCCATACAATCCATATGCAAGAATAAGGACGACAAATTCAACGTTGTATTGGTAGATGAGTGCCATCTGATAAATAATAATGAAAGTGGAAATTATCGTTCCTATCTCGGAATGTTAAATTGTAGAGTAATTGGTTTTACAGCCACACCCTACAGACTTGGACAAGGGATGATAGTGGGGGATGATACGATATTCGACCATTACATCGAAACTATAGGCATATTGGATATGCAGAAGAGAGGTTATCTTTCACGCCTTTCCTCCAAAACCACTGCAACTACCCTCGATGTGAACGGAGTCGGAAAGCTGAGTGGGGAATTCAAGCAGGGAGAACTTGACAGGAAGGTCAACACTCTTGATACAAACGAAGCCGTAGTCGAGGAATTGTCCAGGTACATAACAAACGAAGGGATAAAGCATATGATAGTGTTCTGCACCTCCGTAGACCATGCATATTCTATAAAGAGCCTTCTAAACGAAAAGGGTGTCCCTACTGTTTGTGTCGAAGGGGCTATGGACAAAGCCACAAGAGAAAAGGCCATTGAAGAGTTTACATCCGGAAAAGCCGTCTGTGCGACAAACGTAAACGTTTTATCAATAGGCTTCGACTACCCCGAAATAGACTGTGTAGTAATGCTGCGCCCTACCCTTTCGACTGCACTATATGTACAACAGGCGGGGCGTGGTTTGAGAATAGCCCCAAACAAGGAAAGATGCCTTCTTCTGGACTTTGCAGAAAACGTCAAAAGACATGGGCCTATAGGAATGCTTTCTGCAATTCCAAAAGGCAAGACAAAGGGGGGAGAAGGAGTACCTCCAATGAAGACCTGTCCGGAATGTCTTGAATTATTGTTGGCGTCGGCGTCAGTGTGTCCTACCTGTGGGCATGTATTCCCTAAACACAAAAAGGAATTCCGTCTCTTTCTCGGTGATGTAAACGGAGACGAAGAGACCGCTCATATCGTCGAAAATTGGACATGGATGACCAAAACCTCCAAAAAAGGTTTTCTAATGTGGATCGTGACATACAAGACTCAGGTGATTACAAGCGACGAAGGTGAGTCTATGGTAAAGGAGTACCTTGTGATAGATGATAACGCCAGCTACTTCGCAAGGAAAAAGGCGTTTGAAAGAATGAAGGAACTTTCTTTGGTTGCAAAGCTTGACTATAACCAATTCATCAGAGAGGACAAGTCGATTGATTTTGAATCATGGGGCAAGGCCATAGCAAAAAGTGAAATGCCAGCCGCATTGGTGACCATCAAGGATGGCGATTTTACAAGAATCACCGCCACTTTCTCCAACGAAGAGATACAGACCGGAATGAGACAGGAATTTGAAGAAAACGAATTGATGGAGCAGACAAAAAGAAGAATCACCGGAGATATTGAATGAAACTAAACAATCCTATATATAGAAAAGACTTGGGCAAGCAGGATTATAACGAACACAACCCTGTCTCTCCGGATGAATTCCTAAAGGAAAAATTCAATGCCGTTTTGGATCATCCTGTATATATCGATGGGAATATACATAGGTTCACCCCCAATGGATCAAAAGACAAAGATGGATGGTATGTATTCTCCGAAGTCGATGGAATAGTATTCGGCAAAGCGGGGGATTGGAGATTGGGAAAAGACCATGATGAAAGATACTCCCCAGAAGGGAAGATCTCGGAAGAGACCTTGTCAAGGATGGCCGAAAAACAAAGGGAAATCGAAGAAGAGAGACTTCAAAGAAAAAAATCTGCACTTGCAAGATTGACCTCAGAATGGGATATCCTTCCAAGATGTACAAATCATCCTTATCTTGAAAAGAAAAAAGTTCAAGTACACGGAGACATAAGAATGACCGATAAATATATGGTCATTCCCATGTATGACTCCGAAGGAAATCTTATCAATAGACAGGCCATCTCCAATGACAGTTCAAAACGTTTCGGAGCATTTTTGGAGACGACAGGAGCCAGGTATGTAATAGAAGGAAGCGGGGCGACTTTTCTATGTGAAGGCTACGCAACCGGTGCAAGCATATTTGAAGCCACGGGAGCCACTGTCGTCGTATGCTTCTCTGCAAACAACCTCAAGAACGTTGCAAAGGATTATCCTGATGCAACAATCGTAGCGGATAACGACAAATCGCAGACAGGTGAAAGGGAAGCCATAAAGGCGGGGTTGAAATATATCCTCATTCCCGAGGAGGGTATGGATGCCAACGACTATGCATGTACATATGGAAACGATGCCCTGAATAATTTCCTGTTCCAAGGAAGACCCGCAAAAAAAAGATGGCTCATGTCGTTCTCGGAATGGAGTAGGATGCAGAAACCGGCGGAATGGCTCATAAAGGGTTATGTTCCAAAGGGAAAAGGTACAAGCATGATATTCGGCCCATCCGGATGTGGCAAGACGTTTATATCGATAGATATGATGCTTTGCATCGTAACAGGCACACAATGGCATGGTATGAAGACAAGGAAGGCTTCTGTAGCCTACTTCTGTGGAGAGGGACAGAGCGGTATACCAGGCCGTGTAGATGCGTGGCTGCTCGCTCATGGATACTCCCTTGATGACAAAGATGAGATATTGAAGGATTTCTATATTTCCGATGGCTCAAAGGATCTGAACGACCCCTTTGATACAAAGGAACTCCATGAAGAACTTGCTGCCATGGAAAGAAAATTCGACCTCATATTCATCGATACGCTTAATCGATACTTTTCCGGAGATGAAAACAAGGCCGATGACATCCATGCATTCCTGGCTGAATGCGAGAATATAGAATCCGTGGTCGAAGGAGTCCATATAATGATAGTCCATCACACGGGAATAGCTTCAGAGAAGGAGAACAGGGCGAGAGGAAACTCGGCCCTCAGAGGAGCCATGCAGGTAGAGTTGATGGTTCTTAAGAATCCAGACACGGGGCAGATATTGCTAAAGCAGACCAAGCAGAAGGATATCGAACCGATGCCTGATGCATTCTTCACGTTAAAAAGAGTGGATCTTCCATACCTAGACAATGATGGAGAGCAAATCTACAGTGTGGTTCCTCAGTGTGACGGAGAGGAAAGGCAACCTGTGGACTTCAACTCCATAAGGGCGAATCTGCTTCTGCGTAAAGCGGTGAAGGATTCCTTTGAGGCTAAATCCGAAGAGGTATCCATAGATCCTGATGATGGCAAGACTATATTGTCCAGTTCTTTGTTGATATCCGTAGCCAAGTTCTTCTACGAAAACGCAGGAATGGAAGTTCCGTATGACGATGAATATGGTTTGATAAAACCGGAAAGGAAACAGAGTTTTGTGGCTATGTACCTTGGAGACAGAATTGAAAAATACACAAAAGGATGGTGGAAGATTGTATGAAAAAATTTTCTTTTCATGCTTCAAATAACCTTATCGGCACATCGGCAGAACATCGGCAGATGGTTGCCAATGTAAATGCGAGTCAATCTTTCCATCGGCAGAGGGGAGGGTTGGTATATATATAATTTATATATATACCACCTATCTGCCGATGATTGACGGGGGTATAAAAAATAAAAATTTCATAAAAATTTATTGCTGAGAAAATAGTTTCATAAAGGAGAGTTAACATGACAAAGACAAGGTTACACAAAGGCAATTTTCCCGATCCGGAATTCTACCGTTACATAGGGAGCTATAAAGATTGGAAAGTGTATTCTTATAGGACGATAAATGACGGAGGCTTTTATAGGCTCAAGGTGATTTCCACAAAACCTAGAGAGAAGGCGAATTTTTATCTGTACTTCGGATTCGACAGCAGGTACATAGTCAAAAACCAAGAAAAGGGGCTGCTCGAGCGGTTTCATCCGGAAGATGCGCCGAAGATTTTTGAAATAATTCTTGGATATTTCGGAGGAGGGGAAAAGGTCAAATGACAAGAAGAGAAATCTATTCACTTGGCAACTATTTCGTGGGCATAGACGGAGAGAAGAACAAAGCCGTGGAGCGTGTCAGGACAGCTTACGACTTTTCACAACGACTTGGATTGGGAAAGCTGTATGTGTGCTTTTCCGGAGGTAAGGATTCTGTGGCTGTGTATGGCGTCTGTTCGTTGGCTTTCGGAAAAGAACTGATGGACAGGTGTGAGTTTCATTAC
>JALFCJ010000228.1 GCA_022771185.1 Spirochaetales bacterium
CTTCCTTTAGTTTAGATTCCAGGTATACAGGAGTCTTGTTGAGATCAAACCACTCTCTTAAGTAAGAAGAGTTTGCAAGGCACACTCCCTTCTGGCTTACTAGGTCATCTTTCATCTCGACGATAATAGGCTTCTTGCCGCTCAGTGCCAGTTCATAAGCAATCTCACAGCCTGTCAGGCCTCCTCCGATTACTGCAACAGTATCTCCTACAGGAGTTCCTGCAAGGTAGTCTGTAGCTTCAATCATCTTTTCGTGTCCTGGAACTGACTTCAGAATTCTAGGAGAAGCGCCGGTTGCGATTATGACTTCGTCTTCTTTTAGTGTTGAGATATCTTCGACTTTGGTATTGAACTTTACTTCGATGCCAAGCTCTGCTATCTGGCGCTTATACCAAGAAAGAAGTTGTCTCAGCCTCTCTTTGTAGCTCTCGGCAGAGGCTGCAATGAAGGTGCCTCCAAGTTTATCTGTCTTTTCATAAATGACAGGTTCATGGCCTCTGAGCTTGAGGACTCTTGCCGTCTCCATTCCTCCGATACCACCACCGATGACGGCGACTTTCTTTGGAGAAGATGTCTTCTTGATCTTATGCTTATTCCACTGCATTGTCTCAGGGTTTACTGCACAGCGTGCTAGATTGAGGGAGTCAAGAAGATCCTGATCGTTTGGAACCCCTTTATAGTGGCACATATTGAAGCAGCCGTTATGACAGAGAATACATGGCCTGATATCCTCAGGTCTACCTTCCATAAGCTTTGTGACCCACTCTTGGTCTGCAAGGAATGGGCGGGCAAAGCCTGCTCCGTCTATCTTTCCTTCCTTGATGGAAGCGGCGGCAGTAAATGGGTCCATTCTTCCAGCGCATACTACAGGAATATCGACAAACTCTCTGATATGCTCAACGTCCTTAAGGTTACAGTTCTCAGGCATATAGATAGGAGGGTGAGCCCAATACCATGCGTCATATGTTCCGTTGTCGCAGTTGAGCATATCGTATCCAGCGTCCTGTAGATACTTTGCAGCCTTCTCAGACTCCTCCATATCTCTTCCTACTTCTGTATACTCTTCTCCTGGGAGTGCGCCCTGTCTGAAGCCTTTAGTCTTTGAAAGGACAGAGTATCTGAGGGAAACAGGGAAGTCTTTGCCACACTCTTTCTTTATGGCCTTTACAATTTCGGTTGCAAAGCGATATCTGTTTTCAAAGCTTCCGCCATATTCGTCAGTACGCTTATTTACATACTTAAGAGTAAACTGATCCAATAGATATCCTTCGTGGACTGCATGGATTTCAACTCCATCTACTCCTGCTTCCTTCAGCATTCTCGCGCTCTCTGCAAAGGCGTGGATCATATATTCGATCTCTTTCTTTGTCATTTCCCTTGATGGAACTTTATCAGACCAACGGTTAGGAGAAGGGGAGGCGGAAGCAGTTATCTTATCTAGGTTCATAAATGGCTTTGAGAGCACATTTAATACCGGATTTGTGTAAAGCTTCTCCATCATCTCTGAAATAGTAAAGGATCTCCCGAAGCCTGCCGTCAGCTGTACAAATAGCTTTGCTCCTGTCTTATGGAACTCAGGCATCCATTCCTTCAGCTTCTTGTACATGCCTTTGTTTTTATGGAGCCACTGCCCGAACATGGGGTTATAAACAGGCTGACAACCTGGTAGAACAAGACCAGCGTTGTTTTTAGCAACTCTCATAATAAATTCAGCTCCTGCAGAGTCGAAATGGTTCTTTTCCATCCAGCCAAAGAGGTCTGTTCCTCCCATACTGGTAAGTACAATTCTGTTCTTAATCTCACAGTTACCTATTTTCCAAGGTGTAAACAGCGGGTCCAGTCTTTTATCCATAGAGTCTCCTTTGGTGATACCCAATATGATTCTACTCCAATAGTGACTGGCTGTCGAAGATGTTTTTGTTAACAATTTTTAGAGTTTTGTTAAAAACGATCGTTTTAAGAGAGAAAAGATTTAAAGATTCATTAAGAACTCATCAACAAACTTGATAGTATCCTCGTTTACACACTGAGTGCCCTTCTTTCTTACGACAGTAACGTGGCCGTTACTATCTTCTTTATTAATGATCTTAACGTCCAGAAGCTTACTTGTAATTAGTTCCTTCTTCTTTAATATTGAGCATCCCTCTATGGATACTTCCTTATCATTGTCTCCTTGAATGATAAGCATAGGACATGTTGAGTTGTTGATTGTTTTTATTGCACTTCTATTTGCCGTGCTACCATGAATAAGGTATTGGAAAGGAAAGAGGAAGGCTTCAACTATTCTTCCAATAACACCCATTCTCAATGCGCATACATCCATTGCAGAGAAAGGAGACCTGAAAGGAGCGTAGGCGACAACGCCTTTTACTTTACTCCCTAATTCATCGAGGGAAGATAGAACACCATATCCACCCATACTGTGTCCAACAAGAATGATATTATCGTCACCAAGGAAACTGGAAGCAGCTGATATATCTTTTACAACATCTCTGAAGCTAAGGAATGTACCTGTACTCTCTAGATATCCTCTGTACTCAAATATAAAGACTTTGTATCCAAGCTCTGCAAAATGGAGGACTTCCGGTCTATAGTAGCGTGATGAAAGCCCCATGCCATGGGCAAAGATTATTGTTCCCTTCTTTCCTTCTTTATTGACAATTCTCCCTTCAAGAGTATTCTTTCCTGACTTGAATGATACTACCTCACCTTCATTCTCTGTCCACTCTATGCTCTTTTCAGGCATAAAGAGTGCTTTAGTGAGAAAGAAACCTATAACAAAGAAAATTATCAATACAATAAGAACAATCATTAGAACCATAGGATGATTCTAATCTTTGAGAAGAATTAATACAATCACGTGTTCAGTAATAGTTATAAGGTTAAAAAAGCCACTAAGAGTCTAAAATACCAATCGATTTATAAATTAAACAAAACAACTGTTTAGTTTATATTATCATAATTCCTTTTTAGTATTGAAATTGCTAAAAATTGGCACGATGTTTTCAAGAGTTTTAGTGTAAGGAGAAAAACAAATGAGCGTTTTCAAAAGAATAAAAGACATCGTAAATTCAAACATTAATTCACTTCTCGATAAAGCCGAAGATCCAGAAAAGATGCTGAAGCTTATGATCGGGGAGATGGATGAAGCCATCATCAAGATGAAATCTGATACAGCAGCTAAAATGGCTAATCTTAAGAGCGTTGAAAAGAGAATCGAAGAGGCTGAGAAGGCTGTATCGAGATGGCAGGAAAGAGCAGAGCTTGCTATTGATAAGGGCTCTGACGAGATGGCAAAGGAAGCCATTAAGGAGAGAAAGGTAGCTGAAGAGATTCTTAATACTCTCAAAAATGATAAAGCTATTCTCGAGAAGGAAGTTGAAGAAGGAAAGAAAAAATTGGAGACGCTTTCTTCAAAGCTTGAGGAAGCTAAAG
>JALFCJ010000162.1 GCA_022771185.1 Spirochaetales bacterium
AATAGCGAAAGCTCGTGGGGCATAAGTTCTGAAGACAAGTCGTTGAAAATAGACAGGAAGCCTTGCCCTTGGACGTCGGAAAGAAGTATATTTTTACTGGTGTCGTTCATAATGCGGCTCCAAAATGAAGATTTTGCCATAAGGCAAGCAATGGCAGAGAAGGGGTGGGATATCTTCTCTGCTTTTGTATTTACTTGTAATACAACGAAATAAGTATATCAAATCATCTGGATTTACTCAATAGAAATAGGGCTGTGCACACCCTTTATTTGAAGGTTTTCGTGCAACAGCCCCATCTTCCAATAAGAGATGATAAGTATTCTTCTGAACTTGATGATTATATCAGTTTCTTGGTTTCATTGTTTAAAAGTGAGGAGACTAATTATACCATAGCCCTTGCATACCTGACAGGCATAATGCCTATCATAAAAGAAAAGACACAGTCCAAGCTTAATAACTTTACAGAGTACACAATGATTGACCCTGATGAGATGGCTCCTTTCATGGGATTCACTGAAGATGAAGTCAAGAGTTTGGCTACTCAATCAGGCATGGAGTTTGATGAGCTGAAGAAGTGGTATGACGGTTACAATCTTAGAGGACTTGAGATTTATTCCCCTAAGTCTGTTATTTCCTCAGTTGAAAAGAAACGCTGTGATGACTATTGGGTAGAGACCAGTTCCTACGAAGCTGTAACAGACTATATATCACTGGACTTTGAAGGCTTGAAGGAAGACGTGATCTCTATGTTCGCAGGAAACAGGGTGGAGGTAAGGACATCCTTATACCGTAACACAATGTCTTTTGGAACAAAGGACGATGTGCTGACGTATCTGATTCACCTCGGATACCTCGCTTATGACGCCGATACTTCTTCCTGCTTTATTCCTAACAATGAAATAAAGGATATGTGGGCCCTTTCAATGGAGAGGTTAGAGGAATACAAAGACGTATTTCAGATGATAAAGGATTCAAAAAAGCTCCTGAAATCTACATGGAATGGAGACGAGGAAGCTGTAGCCGAGGGAGTAGGTAAGGCCCATATGGAGGCATGCAGCATTCTGGAGTACAACAACGAGGGCTCCTTCCAGTCTGCTATCCATTTAGCCTACTATTATGCTAGGTCTTACTATACACTAATAAACGAGCTTCCTGCAGGAAAGGGGGTTGCTGATTGTGCCTTCATCCCATATAAGCCAGATGTCCCGGCAATAATCATCGAACTTAAGAAGGATGACACTGTAGACAGAGCCATAGACCAGATAAAGAATCGTAAATATCCCGAAGCCTTGGAGAAATATAAAGACAACCTACTGCTTGTTGCCATCGCTATGATCCAAAGACTAAGGAGCACTCCTGCAGAATAGAGAAGGTTGAATAAACGGAAATATTACTTAAGAAGTAATAGACTCAGAGGCTAAATACTATGGTTTAGAACATTACATTTGCATAATAAGAGCAAATTTGGTTTTCTGAACTATGTAAATAACCTTTCTTGCCTATTCGTTAAGAGGAACGATAAGTTAATTCTTCCAGTCTACTTTTGTTATAAAAGAAAACCTTTCAATTCTGTCTTCGTTTAGGGGAGTAACATGAACTTCTTCTTCGTGGGAATAAACGAAGCCACACTTCTCTTGGACTCTGATGCTTCTTGTGTTCCCTACGAATGCGCCACACCATACTTTTTCCATTTTCAATGTTTCAAAAGCATATTCAAGCATTCTCTTTACTGTTTCCGTCGCATACCCCTTTCCCCATCTGTCTCTAGATATCCAGTATCCTACTTCTATTTCGTATTCTCCTCTTTCTATCGTCTTCTCTTGTGGTGTAAATAGGCCTGTACTTCCCACAATCTTCCCGCTTTCTTTTTCAATGATAGCGAAAGTATTCTCATCAGAGAGAATGTTCCTTATAACACTAAGTGATTCTTCCACACTTCTATGAGGCTGCCAACCAGCCATTGGTCCGATTTCTCTATCTGATGCAGCGGCGAATAATTCTTCTTTGTCTTCTTCTCTCCATTCTCTGAGGAGTAATCGTGGGGATGAAATGAAAGTATCCATAAAAGGATTCTAGAACAAAAGAGAAGACAATAAAAGTAATGATTTAACTCAGAGTTAACATCTTCTTCCTTGTTCCTTAACTGTACTCATCTATATTTGTGGCCAAGGAGTAAAAAGAAAATGAAAAAACTAGCAGTAATCCTTATGGTATCGGCTGTGATCCTCTCTCTTTCATTTGCAAATGGAGCATCGGAAACAAATAGTAAAATCAATGTCATCAGCAGAGAAGAAGGCAGTGGAACAAGAGGTGCCTTTGTTGAGCTTACAGGCGTTGAAGAAAAGATTGACGGAGTAAAAGTGGACCAGACTACTTTGGATGCTGAGATCGCATCTTCCACATCTGTTGTCATTACAACAGTAGAAGGCGACAAGAATGCTATCGGTTACATCTCTTTGGGTTCTCTTTCTGATAAGGTAAAGGCTATTGAAGTGGATGGCGTATATCCAACAACTGAAAGTGTAAAGAGTGGTGAATATAAGATTTCAAGACCATTTGTGATGGCATATAAGACACTTTCTGAAACAGCTGAAGACTTCTTGAAGTTCGTCATGAGCTCAAACGGTCAGGATATCGTTGCAAAGAAGGGATATATCCGCGTAGATGACAGCAATAAGTATACTTATGAAAGCAGCAAGAAAAGCGGCAGCGTAACAATCAGCGGCTCCTCCTCTGTCTACCCTGTAATGGAAGTTTTGGTCGAAGCATATATGACACTTAACCCAGATGTAAAGGTTACACTTATGCAGTCAGACTCCACAACTGGTATCAACGACGCTATTTCTGGTAAGAGCGATATCGGCCTCTCTTCAAGAGACCTTAAGGCCAGTGAACTTGAGAAAGGGCTTGAGTACAACGTGATGGCAATGGACGGTATTGCAGTCATCGTAAACAATGGAAACGCAGTTAAGAGTCTCTCCTCAGAAACGATTAGAGACATCTACAAGGGCCTCGTAACCACATGGGCAGGTCTCTAATGAAGAAGGAAGGAGTATTTAAGTTCTTGTTCGCAGCCGCCGCACTGTTTTCTGTGCTGGCGGTTGTGGTCATTTCCCTGTTTCTCTTTGCTTCTGCTTTCCCCACAATTAAAGAGATAGGCCCTATTAATTTTCTCTTTGGTAAGATCTGGAAGCCAAGTAATGATATATACGGTATATTCCCGATGATCGTGGGATCTGTGTATGTAACAGGGATATCAATATTAATTGGAGTGCCGTTAGGACTGTTTACAGCGCTCTATATGACATATTTCGCTCCTAAAAAACTGTATAGAGTAATGAAACCAGCTGTTGAACTCTTGGCGGGTATACCCTCCATTGTCTATGGCTTCTTCGGTTTAATGGTTCTTGTTCCGCTTTTCAGATCAATATTTGGTAGTGGAAAAAGTATCCTGACAGCATCTGTTCTTCTCTCCTTTATGATCCTCCCGACTATTATCACAGTCTCTGAAAGCTCACTAAGGGCCCTGGATAATAGCTTGTTGGAAGGCGCCCTTGCACTAGGAGATACGAAAGAGAAAGCAGTCTTCAGAGTAATGGTGCCAGCTGCTTCATCAGGAATTCTCTCTTCTGTGATCCTTGGGGTCGGTCGAAGCATCGGAGAGACCATGGCCGTAGTAATGGTTGCAGGAAACCAGCCTAGAATACCTGGAGGCGTACTGGATGGAGTGAGGACCATGACTGCAAATATCGTCCTTGAGATGGGATATGCAACAGATCTTCATAGAGAGGCCTTGATAGCAACAGGCGCGGTGCTTTTTGTGTTTGTTTTGATTCTAAATCTCTCTTTCTCTCTCATTAGGAGGAAAAAATGAAGAAGTGGAAATCGAAGATAATAGGTGGAGTATTGAGAGTATCTGCATTTGTAGTCCTTCTGATCTTGGCTGGTATTATTCTTTATGTACTTATTCTTGGAATCCCCCAGCTTAAGCCGTCACTCTTCCAGTGGAAGTATAATAGTGAAAACGTATCTATGATGCCTGCCATCATAAATACTCTTCTAATGATTGTACTATCCTTAATTATCGCAATACCCCTTGGATTGGGAGCGGCAATCTTCTTGACCCAATATAAAAAAGATGGAGTTGTCGTGAAGGTTATAAGAATGACCAGTGAGACCCTTTCAGGTATTCCTTCTATTGTATATGGCCTCTTTGGAAATATTTTCTTCTCTACATTCTGTGGCCTTGGATATTCCCTTCTTTCCGGCGCCCTTACTATGGCCATAATGATTCTTCCTTTAATTATGAGAACCAGTGAAGAAGCCTTCCTTGCCCTCTCAAAGGGACTTGAAGAGAGTTCCTTGGCACTGGGAGCGGGGAAATTGAGGACTATATCAAAAGTTCTGCTTCCTTCTGCAATGCCGGGAATAATATCAGGAATAATACTTGGAATGGGAAGAGTGCTGGGAGAGAGTGCAGCCCTGATTTACACCGCAGGAACTGCTACGGGACTGGCGGAGAGTCTATTGTCTCCTGCCCGTACACTATCGGTACATATGTATGCTCTTACAAGTGAAGGTCTTCATATGGAAGAGGCGAGGGCTGTGGCTGCAGTATTAATGGCTTTGGTACTCATAGTGAACTTTATATCAAATAGACTTGGAAAGATGGTAGGAGGAAAGAATGAGTGAAAAAATGAAGACAGAGAATCTTCATCTCTTCTACGGCGAAAAAGAAGCATTGAAAGGTATAGATATTTCTATCGGTGAGAAACAGATAGTATCTCTCATAGGGCCATCAGGTTGTGGAAAAAGTACATTCCTCAGGTGCCTTAATAGAATGAATGACCTTATAAAAGACTGTAGGATCGAAGGAAAGATATATTACAACGGACTCGATATCTACGCTCCATCTTCAGATACAGCGACACTAAGAAAGAACGTCGGTATGGTTTTTCAGAAACCCAACCCCTTCCCTTTCTCTATATTTGAGAACATTGCTTATGGACCAAAAACACATGGACTGAGGAATAAGGTGAAACTTCAGGAGACAGTGGAGAAGGCCCTCTCTGAAGCAGGATTATGGGATGAAGTAAAAGATAGGCTTAATTCATCTGCCATGGGTCTCAGCGGAGGCCAGATGCAGAGGCTGTGTATAGCAAGGGCCTTAGCTGTGGAGCCGGATGTATTGTTGTTGGATGAACCTACAAGCGCCCTTGACCCTATAAGCACTGAAAAGATAGAGGAGCTTTTACTTACACTAAAAGATCGATACACAATCGTAATCGTTACACACAATATGCAGCAGGCATTACGTATCAGCGATATGACTGCATTCTTCCTCTTGGGTGAGATGGTGGAGTATGGAGAGACTACGAAGATGTTCTACTCTCCTCAAGATAAGCGTACGGAAGACTACATTACAGGGAGGTTCGGATAATGAAGACAAGAATCGACGAAGAGTTGGATAAATTGGATCTTGGGACAATGTCTCTTTCCACTCTTGTGGAGGAGGCTTTGGGGATAATCACATCATCTCTCAACAACTCCTATGGGAAAGCTCGGATAGGCGAGATAGCCCAGGAAATAGAAGAGAAGGGAAAGAGTTTGGAGGGATCCTGTATCAATCTCTTGTTGAAGTTCCATCCTGTGGCAAGAGATTTGAAACGTATCTCTTCCACACTTTGCACTATAAGAGACTTATGCAGAATCGGGGACAATTCTCTTGATTTCTGTGAGATGCTTGATTATTTGTCATCTCCTGAAATATGCAAAGAGATTGGGCTTTTGGATATGGCCCTGAACGTAAAGAAGATGCTTTCCGACGCCATCTCGTGTTTTATGTCAAAGGACACGGAAAAGGCGAAGAGTGTTGAGGCATACGACGATGTTATAGATAAGTGTTTCTCCGAGGCAAGGAAGAAGTTGTATTCAGTTATAAGAAGCGGAAAAGACGGATACGAAGAGGCTGCGGACGTTGTTATCGGAGCCAAGTATCTTGAGAGAATGGGAGATCATGCTGCATCTATCGCCCATTCTGTAATTGAAGAATGCGGTACAGTTGAAGATAGTAAAAGTGAAGGGTAAAATAAGCATATGACTGTCCTTGTTGAAGATGATCCATCTATAAGAAAACTGGTTGAATACGCTCTTTCATCCAATTCAATTCCTGTGGTCTCTTTTATCAGCGGGGAGGATGCTTTTGCCGCTCTCCCTGATAAAGTTGATCTCTTTCTCTTGGACATAATGCTGCCGGGAATGGATGGGATTGAGATTCTCCATAGAATAAGAAAAGATGAGAAGCTGAGAAATACTCCTGTCATTATGCTTACGGCAAAAGACAGCGAGTATGATATAGCAAAGGGATTGGATGAAGGCGCCGATGATTATATCAGTAAGCCTTTTGGTATTCTTGAGCTTATTAGCAGAGTCAAGGCAGCCATTAGACGAAGCGGCTTTTCTTATGAGAGCGGAAAAAACGAGAATCTTGAGAGTGCGGGCATAAAGCTTGATCTTTCATCCCACAAGCTTTTCATCGATGATAAAGAAGTTATTTTGACTAGCAAAGAGTTTGCACTTCTGGAGTATTTTATGACTCATAAAGGTGTGGCCCTTTCAAGGGACAAGCTTCTTACGGAAGTCTGGGGATACTCTTATGTGGGAGAGACCAGAACTGTGGATGTTCATGTAAGGCACTTGAGGGAAAAGCTTGGTGAATGTGGTAAGGCCATTGAGACAGTAAAGGGCCTTGGCTACAGATTTGACGGAGAATAATGTGAAAAAAACAATAGCTACAGTTACAGCTGTAGTGGCTGCAATGTTTATTTTTCTTACAGTTGTAGTCACTGCAATCCTTTATCATGGGGTATATGAAGACAATGTAAGGGCCACCCTCTCCGAGGAATTGGATATTTTGTCTCATCTATACGAGACTGGAAATGATATCAGGGAAATTGGAGGTAGGAACGGAAGACTTACAATCATTAATCCTGATGGTAGTGTGGAATATGATTCTGAAGCCCAATACTCGGTAATGGAAAATCATAAAGAGAGGAAGGAAGTAAAAGAAGCATTTCTCAAGGGACGAGGAAGCGATGAGAGGCAGAGTGACACTTTATCTATCAAACAGATTTATGAAGCTGTGCTCCTCTCTGACGGAAATGTGTTGAGGCTGAGTAAGAATGCTTCCACTGTTATCGCTTTCTTCTCGATGATCTCAGGACCGGTGGTATCATTGGTGGTTATTCTTCTTATTTTGGTGGTATTTATAGCATCAAAGGCTTCTGATTACATAGTTGCACCTATTAATGCCTTGGATTTGGATAACCCGGAAGAGAACAATGTATATGATGAGATTTCTCCACTTCTGTTGAAGATAGCGAGACAGAAAAACGAAGTCAGGGAAGAGATAGCTGATAAGGAAAGAACAAGAAAAGAGTTCGAGTTTATTATCTCCACTCTCTCCGAAGGCCTTGTTGTCTTAGGGCGTGGAGGTAGAATTCTGTCTTTCAATAAGAGTGCAGCCACACTACTGGAGGAGAAGATAGAAGATGACAAGCCGTTTCTTGCTTATCTGAAATCTGCAGACTCCAAAGAATTAGTTCTCTCAGCCCTTAATGGAAAAGACGGAGAGACAACGTTCAAGGTATCTTCAAAGATACTTGAACTCTCTGCTTATTCAAGTCGCAGTGGCGGCGCTGTCGTGTTGATGAGGGATATAACAGAAAAGTGCGAAAGAGAGAGAATGAGGAAAGAGTTTACAGCAAATGTCTCCCATGAACTGAAGACTCCCATTACTACCATCATGGGTTTCTCGGAGCTGTTGGAGAACCCGGAAATCGAGAGAGAAAAGGTTACTGACTTTGCTTCTGAAATCAATAAAGAAGCTTTGCGTCTGAGAGATATTGTTGGTGATATCATAGAGTTGTCTAGTCTTGATGAAGGATACAAAGGCGAGAATGAAGAGATAAACGTAAGAAATACAGTGGAAACTGAGATAAAGAAACTGGAGCACAAAGCAGATGACAATGGCGTCAGTGTAGAAAACTATGTTTCTTCGTCTCTAATAATAATCGGCATACCTAAAGTGTTCTCGGAAGTTATCTCAAACCTCCTGGATAACGCCATCAGGTACAATAAGAAAGGCGGATGGGTAAAAGTAGAGTCAAAGGAAATGGATGGAAAGGTAGAAATCTCTGTTTCCGACAACGGCATCGGAATACCCAAAGAATCAATAGAGAGAGTATTTGAACGCTTCTACCGTGTAGATAAATCAAGAAGCAGGGAGAGCGGAGGAACAGGATTGGGTCTTTCCATTGTAAAAAATGGAATGGAGAGAATGGGTGGAGAAGTAAGAGTAGAGAGCACTCAGGGAGAAGGCTCCGTCTTTACTCTCACATTTCCCCTAAATCACTGATTACTTTAGAAGCAATAATTAGGCCTGCTACAGAAGGGACGAAGGAAATGGAGCCCGGTGCAGGCCTTTTCTTTCCTTCATTCTGTATTTCTATCTTATTCTCTATAGGTTTTTCTGGGGACCAGACTACATTGAGTTTTTTTATCCCTCTCTTCTTTAATTCTCTTCTCATGACTCTTGAGAGAGGATCAGTGTTGGTCTTATAGATATCAGTAATTGTAAAAAGGGTAGGATCCAGCTTGTTTCCAGCCCCCATAGATGAGATGATAGGGATAGAGTATTCATTTGCCGTCTCGATGAGAGCTATCTTCCCTGATACTGTATCTATGGCGTCGACTATATAAGAAAAAGAGGCGAAACTAAACTCTTCTTCCATTCCAGGAAGAAAGAATGAATCGGATTTATGTACTATACACTCTGGGTTAATGTCTTTGATTCTCTTCTCAGCTACATCGATTTTCTTCTCTCCGATAGTAGAGTGCAAAGCGATGATCTGCCTGTTTATATTAGAAGGAGACACAGTATCGTTGTCTACAATAGTGATCTCACCCACACCACTTCTGACTATAGCCTCAAGGGCGTATCCTCCTACGCCTCCTACACCGAAGATAGCTACATGAGATCTCTTTAGCTTATTTATGGCATCATCTCCCAAAACTATCCTAGTCCTATCAAAAATACCTTCCATTTCTTTCCCTCTCTTTTATTCTCTATTCTCCCTTAATCTGTGTCTATATAGATAACGCTCTTCCTTCTCTTTTCACCGCTTCTGTTACAATAATAACTTTTAAAAAAATCTTCATAAAATTCGCTACTTTACTAGACTAAAGTGATAAAGCAGTGTAGTATCTTGTGCCATAGGAGAAAAGAAAATGAAAAAATTCGTCGTTATGGCAATAGCTTTATTGATGGTAGTATCTACAGTTTTTGCTCAGGGAGTAGCTGAAGAGGCAGGGGATCAATCTCTGGAGAAGATCAAAGCCAAGGGTGTATTTGTCTTG
>JALFCJ010000114.1 GCA_022771185.1 Spirochaetales bacterium
GTAACTGCGCATAATGAGAAAGTCTGGAGAGAGAATACAAGTCTCATCATCTACAAGTAGCCTTAAGAGTTCCTCCAGTACTACACCTTGCATCAACATGCCGGCCTCTAGATGTTCTTTTTCTCTATTTTCTCCATACGCAATCATTCTTGATATCATTTCACTATCTTGAAGTACTCCATTCTTAATCATGTTTGCGACTCTTAAAGATTCAAAAGTACCACTAATATCTGGCACATTGGCTTTACTTAGATTTCTCTTGGCTTTGTCTGATAGCCGAAACTCATATAGCTTTGTTTTTGATCCTTTCACTACCCGATCAAGAAACTCCATAAGCTCTAAAACTGGAATAAACAATAGACTCGGTATACTTTCCCAGAAGAGACCAAAGTGAAGTGCTAAATCTCTGTAATATGATAATTTCATGGTCACTCTATATAGATCATTATTTCTATCTATAGTTTCCATGAGTAGGAATTTATTCAATATCTTCTTTGATGAATAAGGAGGTGATGTATTGGGATAATAAACTTCATGTACATCCCTAAGTTTTTTTCCAAGCCCTATAGAAAGAAAAAGAGTTGAAGAGAACCAATCTTTCTCTTTATCTAGAAACAACTGAGTACTTTTCATTGCATAGACATCCGATTTATCACCAACAATGTATTTATGTTTGCTTCTAATCGGTTTAGATTTAATCATCAACATTAATATATATTAATAGAATACTTTAGTAAATTAGTTTCTTAATAATAGCATAAATAAAGACATATCAACTGTATTTATAAATATCTTCTTCATAATGAATCTTGATAAAACCAATCAATATAAATAACTATCCAATTCTGGCATTACTATGGAACTGAAATCATATGGGTAAATCAACAATATCTTAATTGTAAAATCGCCTAACATACTAAACTCTTCTTTTTTTCCTATTTTATCAGATTAATTCTATCTTATCTGTTGAAAACGAAAGCAATTTGTTTTTGTTTGCGAAAACTATTTAATAGAAAATTTTCTTGAACGAAAGATAATAGAGTATTATCATTTAATCAATCAAAAGAAAATGACCTAAGTCATCTTTTAAAAAAATTGGAGGAAAAATGAAAAAACTAGTTGCATGTGCCCTTGTTGCACTCCTCGCTTTCGGCTCTCTATTTGCTCAGGGTCTCCAGGAAGAACAGGCCTCTTTCCCTGATCCAGAAAAGACAATTACCATCGTTTGCCCACAGGGTGCAGGTGGTGGAACAGATACACAGACCAGACAGCTTGCTGAAGCTATGAAGGCTGTATCTGGTTTCGACAACATCATCGTCGAGAATATCACCGGAGGTTCAACAGGTATCGGAACAAATGCAGTCATCGACTCTGAACCAGATGGTTATACTCTTCTTATGTATGGCACATATGTAATCTGCGGAACAATGACAGGTTATACAGATGGCTTTGAAAAGATGGATATGGTCGCAGGCTTGGATCTTGAGCCATTCTTGATTGCAGTCAGAAGAGACAGCAACTTCAAGTCACTAAAGGATGTCATCGAATATGCTAAGGCTAATCCTGGAAAGGTTACTCTCGGTAACGCCGGAGCAACAGCAACAACAGGTGTTGTAGCATATGGTCTCAATGTTGCTTGCGACAGCATCTTCAACGTTGTCAACTTCAACGGTGGAAAAGAATTAATTCCAGCTGTTCTTGGTGGACACTGTGATGTCGGTATCTTCTCCCAGTCAGAAGTCAAGGCAAATATCGACGGACTACTTCCTGTTGCATTCTTAGGTGATGGACATAGTGTCGTTGCAGAATTCACAGAAGTTCCTAACCTTGCTGAAGCTGGATATCCAGACCTTGTTGTTCCTGGCGGATGCTTCAGAGGTATCACATGTGCAAAGGGAACTCCTGATGACGTAAAGGCATGGCTTGCAGATACAATCGATAAGGCATTCAATACAGATTCCTTCCAGACATGGCTCAAGGACAATGGTATCCTTCCTCAGTTCACAAAGCTTGAAGAATTTGAGAAGTTTAACGCAGATCTCGTTGAAACAATGAAGCCTATTTTGAAGGCTACAGGACTTGCTCAAGGTAAGTACGCAGAGTAATCTCGGCATTAACACTGCCCCGGCGTTTATAATACCGGGGCTAATTTTTATTAATTGACAGGACGATAAGTATAATTATGAAGTTAAAGGTAAAAACTCTTCCTTTGGTTATGACAATCCTTTCCGGACTCTATCTTATATATGTCATATCCAGTGAAAATACTACACTGGTGGCTGATGCAGTAGGAGGAGATCCGGGCGGAAAGCTTATTCCTTCCATCATCGCAGTATTCCTATTTCTAGGTTTTCTTTACATTACCATAAAAGAAAGACCTGTTGGAAAGAAGATGGAAAAGGAGACTGCTGTTCTTTTGGCTCTAACCTTTGTTTTGGCACTTCTATATGTTGTTTTAACAAAGACTATTGGTTTTATAATCCTCACAACTATTGTTCTCTACTCTCTTGAATACCTATATTCCACAATAGGAGAAAAACGAAAGCCTTTATCGGCAGTAATCGGTGGTATAGGTACTCTGATTGTCACAGTAGCTGTATATACTCTCATGAGACTTTTGACCAAGACTCTTGGAAGAATGGCAAGAGCAGGATCACTTCCTTCAGCCTTCACTTCATCAACACTCAATGCAGTCATTGCTATTGTATTTGTCCTCATGTTCATTATCCTTCTTTACTTTACTCTTCATAAACTGTTAAAGAAGAAGGGATTATTCAGAGTGGCTAATTCCGGCCTTATTACATTCTCCACAGTACTTTTGCTGTATGTGGTGTTCAAACAGTTCTTCCTTGTTGCCTTGGCACCAGGATTATTAAACTTCTAGGAGGCTCGTTATGTCTGAATTCTTACAGGGATTATCAATGGTCTCCAATCTTTATACAATACTATGGTGTGCCTTCGGATCCGTACTTGGCATTATTCTTGGTGCTCTTCCCGGACTAACGGCAACAATGGGAATAGCTTTGGTCATCCCTATTTCTTACCAGCTTGAGACAGCTACAGGTATCGGGCTTCTTCTTTCTGTCTATTGCGGTGCAGTCTGCGGTGCATCAATTCCAGCTATTCTTTTGGGTATTCCAGGTAACCCGAATGCTATTGCAACGGTAGATGACGGACAGAAGATGACGAAGAAAGGTCTTGCCGGTCAAGCCCTTGGTGGAGCAGTAATTGCATCCATGATAGGTGGATTGGGCTCAGAGATATTCCTTATTTTCTTCTCACCTCTTATTGCAAAGATGACTCTTGCCTTCGGCCCCGCTGAAAAGTGTACTTTGTCACTGGTAGGTATCGTAATTATTGCTGCCGTGTCAGGTAAAGATCTTCTAAAAGGTCTTCTGATGGGAGGAATCGGCTTTGTATTCGCCTTTATTGGACCCGACCCAATGAGCGGAGCTGTCAGAATTCCATTTGCATCCATTTTTAGAAAGACGCCTATTGCAAATGGTTTTGATTTGACATCCACTCTTATAGGACTCTATGGTGTAAGCCAAGTATTCTTTGAAATCGATAATCTCAGAAAGCAACAGAAAGCCGAAGTCTGTGAGAACATAGGTAAAGTATTCCCTCCATTTAAGAAAGTTGTATCCATGTGGAAAATAATACTTTCAAGCCTTGGTATCGGAACACTTATAGGAGCAATCCCTGGCACAGGTGCTTCTATTGCAGTATTTATGAGTAGAAATGCCGCCGATTCTATCTGCGAACACTCTAAAGGCAAATTAGATAAACCAGGGACGGGATGTCTTGAGGGCGTCTTTGCACCAGAAGTTGCAAACAACGCATGTACTGGAGGTGCTCTTATTCCTGCTCTTTCATTAGGTATTCCGGGAGACAGTGCCACAGCTGTATTGATCGGCGCTTTGATGATCAATGGTGTTACACCTGGCTTTGCACTGTTTAGCCAGAACATGCCACTTGTCTACTCATTATTCTGCACTCTACTTATTGCAAACATATTTATGGGAGTATTCCAATTGGCTGGAGTCAGAGTCTATCCAAAGATTCTCAAGATCAGTCAAAGAGTATTAATGCCTGTTGTTTTGATACTATCTTTTATCGGCTCTTATGCCATTGCAGGAACAAGTATATCCAAAGGCATATTCAACCTTGGAACAGCTCTCTTTATGGGAATATTCGGTTATGTGATGAAGAAGAACGACTATCCTATCGCCCCTGTTGTGCTAGGTCTTATTCTTGGAGGAATGTTCGAAGAGCAGTTCAGAAGAGCCGTGAAACTTGGAGCCGGCACTCTTTCAAGATTCTACACATCTCCTATTTGTTGGTTCTTCATTCTTCTTGCCGTTCTCATCATCGTCTCTACTGTTCTTAAGAGAAAAAAGGAAAGAAAACAGAATGGCTGATGTTGTATTTCTAGGAACAAACGGATCATTACAGGAGAGAGGAAGCGGAAACACTTCCCTTCTCCTCTTATCTAACGACATACGAATACTTGTTGACGTATCTTCTAACATTCAGGAAGCAGTTGAAAATGATATTGACGTGGTTATTGTTACACATAGCCACACTGATCATGTATATGGTATTCCTTCTCTCTTGCATCAGCTTTGGCTTAGTGGAAGAAAGAGATTGCTTACAATATATGCACCAAAGGCTGTGATTCCTTTGATCGATAGCTTAATCAATGCTTTTGGTCTAAGAGAAAAAAAGAACTTCTTTCCTTTGGAAATAAAAGAAATTGAAAACTTCCAAGTAGGTAATACAGAGATATCTTTCTTTAAGACCGATCACACTGATGCTTCCATCGGCCTTTTATTCAAAGATGATAAAGGAAAAATTCTTTATACATCAGACACTCGGCCAATAAAAGAGATAAAAGAAGATTGGATAGATAGCGATATCCTTATCCATGAATCATCAGGCCTTTCATCTGATGAAGATACACTTATCAAGAAAGGTCACTCTTCCGGTAGAGATGCATCTACTTTGGCTTCAAGAATAAGATGTAGACGCTTGATACTCTGTCATCTCCCATTGAGAGGTAAAGAAGAGATTCTTAATGAAGCAAGAATTATGTTTGATAACACAATTCTTCCTTCTCCCATCACTGTTTATAGTACAGAAGAAAAATGACATTAATTAATGTTCTCTTGATCCCATCGGAAGATGGGAGTTTTTCTTTGCCAGATTCACACAAAACAAAGTATAAAGGACTAGACAAATATACAATAAATAATTATCTATAAATTGTTATCTATAAATTAGGAGAGAA
Source organism: Spirochaetales bacterium (assembly GCA_022771185.1). GTDB lineage: Bacteria > Spirochaetota > Spirochaetia > Sphaerochaetales > Sphaerochaetaceae > Ornithospirochaeta. The sequence goes on from JALFCJ010000114.1 coordinate 5,291, forward strand.
AAATATGACACTTAGAGAAAAGTATGGAGAATGGGGAATCATCCTTGGCGCAACAGAGGGTGTAGGAAAAGCATTTGCAGAGAAAATTGCATCAGAAGGCATGAACGTAGTACTTGTAGGTAGAAGAGAAGAAAAACTCAATGAACTTGGTGCTTCTATCAAGGAGAAGTATGGCGTCGATTATAAAGTCATCAGGGCAGATTTTGCAGACAGCAACTGTACTGAGAAGATATTCAAGGAAACAGAAGGCTTGGACATGGGCTTTATGAGCTATGTCGCTTGTTTCCATACTTTCGGAAAGCTTCAAGATACTCCTTGGGAAAAACATGAAGCTATGATCAACGTAAACGTCCTTACATTCCTCAAGTGTTTCTATCACTATATGGGAATATTTGCAAAAAAGGATAGAGGCGCTGTCATCAACGTATCTTCTCTTACAGGTATCAGCAGCTCTCCATATAATGCACAGTATGGTGCAGGAAAAGCATATATCATGAAGCTTACAGAAGCTGTTGCAGGTGAATGTGAGAAGACAAATGTAGATGTTGAGGTAATTACACTGGGAACAACTATTACACCAAGCTTATTGAACAACCTTCCTGGAGGACCAGCAGGAGAAGCTGTTATGAAAGCTGCCATGACTCCTGAAGCTGTTGTTGAAGAAGCATTTGAGAATCTTGGGAAGTCTCTTTCTGTCATCGCTGGAGAGCACAACAAGGCAAACGTCCACAACTGGAAAGCAAATAAGACAGCAGATGAGTATATCCGCTACATGGGTTCTTTCTACGAAAGATAATCACACATATCTCCTCCCCCCCACCGAAGGGAGGAGATATTTATATCGTTTTATTATCTTTTCTTCACTTCATCTAGGTTGTACATCTTCCTTAGAATATAGAGAGTCAATCGGTCAGGGAAGAACCTCAAAAGGAACATCAGAGTTTTATAAGTGAGACCAACGGCTTTCCTAAATGGAGGGTTCTTTCTTTTTGATAGAGAGAATATGACCTTGGCGGCAGCTATTGGCTCTCCCCCTTCCTTTTCGTCTTTTTCTATTTCTTTTATTGCTCTGTTATAGAGGGATGAATATGGCGAATTGTCGCTGATAGCCTTCTTTCTTTTTGAAGTAAACCCAGTAGACAAGTCTCCTGGCTCTACTATAGATACTCTTACACCAAACTCTCTTATTTCATTCCTAAGCGCTCCCATATATGCTTCAAGAGCATATTTAGCTGCACTGTAATGACCTTGGAATGGTAGAGGGACACGAGCGGCGATTGATGAAACGGCGACGACAAGGGATTTCTCGTGTTTTCGTAGTACAGGAAGAGCAAGAGAGTTAAGAAGTAAAACTCCATAGTAATCAGTTTCTTCCTGCAACCTGACCATGCTTATATCGCTGTCTTCCGCTGATCCTGCAATGCCAAATCCAGCAGAATGTATAAGGATAGAAAAATCACCTATAGTGTCCAACACCCTTTGGATACTATCTTTATCCGTCACATCCATTTTCAAGTATGTAACACTACCTTCCCCATATTCTTCTCTTTTCTCTTCTATTCTTCTGGATACGCCAAAAACCGTGTATCCATTTTTGGCAAAGAGACGTGCCGTTTCCTTTCCTATTCCGCTGGAAGCTCCTGTCACCAATACTTTTCTACCATACAAGAAATCTTTTTTCATAATTCCATTATATTTTATAACAGCACGATTTCAGAAGTATTGTTTTTTTTACATTCTTATCATTGAAGTATGATGAATAATAACGACATACTAAAAACACTACTTGGTTACTCGATACCAAGCATAATCGCGATGATCCTCTCCACTACCCTTACGCTTACTGATGGATATTTTGTGGGGAACTATGTAGGAGAAAAGGCTCTCGCCTCCATTAATCTAGGGCTTCCCAT